>NZ_JBTXLS010000057.1:0-16694 GCF_054871665.1 Myroides sp. LJL115
GCTATACTTCTATACATGACATCTACTTAAAAGTATCGTAAAGTTAAGAACCGCCTTGGTACGGATCCGTATGCCAGGTGGTGTGAGAGGTCGGCTGAAGAAATAATCTTCAGCCTCCTACTCGATTGTTATTAGAATCGGATGCTGAATAATCCTTCTTCTTTATTTTCGATGTTTTCGAAACGCTCTTTACATTCTTGGATCATTTTTAAAGCTGCTGCTTTATCTCCGAATCCATTTGTTGTAACTTCTTTTTTCTCTAAGTCTTTGTATACTTTAAAGAAGTGTTCGATTTCTTCTTTTAAGTGCTCATTTACGTCACAAATATCATTTAATTTGTTCATAATTGGGTCAGATACTGGAACACAAATGATTTTTTCATCTTGCCCTTTGTCATCTGACATATAGAAGATACCTACTGGTTTAACCTCTACTACTAATCCTGGTAAAGAAGGTTCAGTAAATAAAACTAAAACATCTAATGGATCTCCATCTAAAGCTAAAGTTTCTGGGATAAAGCCGTAATCTGCAGGATATCTCATGTTAGAGTATAACATTCTGTCGAATCTTAATCTCTTTAAATCAAAATCATACTCGTACTTGTTTCTGCTTCCTGCTGGTATTTCAACAAAAGCGTCAAAAGTTTCAAATTTACTCATATTCTTAATTTTTAATCTCTTTTCTAAATTGGTTGCAAAAATACTCTAAATAGTGATTTAGAACAAGTTTTAATAACGATTTTAAAAAAAAAGTGCAAAAGAACCTTTCACAACGAAATTGCGGGAGTCAGGCATGTCTTTGTAGTTTCCTTTCCAAGAGAGATCAATTCTAATGATTTTAAAAATATTGGCAACAGCTACATAGTATTCATAATAGGTGTCTGTAGGTGCTTTATATACCAAATTAGAAGCATTAATGTCTATGTTGTTTTGTGAAATCTTTCCATGTATAGCTCTAATTCCAATAATCTCTCTTAAGTTTAAATCGCGTAATACAGGAACTCTAGAGAAGAGACGTCCGTTGAAATTATGTTCTAAATGCAGGGAAGTATATTGGTCAGTAACAAAATCATAGTAGTCTAAGTTAGAGAAAGTATTCTCTATTAAGAACCAAGATTGGTTACCTGGAACTACACTTAATAGTCCAAGAGGTACAGTCCCAAATGTTTTGCCGATTTCAAAAGTAGGGGTAAGGGTTCCAAAACCTCCTAAAATAATTGGTTTTCTAGCATAGAACTGCAGTTTTTCATAAGCAAAGTCACTTTTGAATACACCTTTAAAGCCTTGGCTGTATTTTAAAAATAAGCGTAAATATCTTGAGTCTAGATCGGTTCTGTCTACACCAAAGCCTATAGGACTTCTCCCAGGGGTGTAATCTACTTCGAGACCAAGTTCGGATTGTCTGGTTTCATTGGAAATGATATTATCGGCTTTATTGACATAATAGTCTAAATTAAACTCCGGTCCAGCAGGTTTTAAGGTTCTATAGGTAAAGATTGTTTGAAATTTTAAATTTTTCCAAGGTTCAATTTCTAGCCCTAATGTACTTAAGTTAATGGAGGTTAGTTTGGTATTGTCTCCACTACTAAATAAGGAGCTAGAAGCAAAGCTTCGACCTAGTACATCGGATGTTTCCGTTAAACTAACCCCTATTTGTTCAATATCTCTTCGATTACCTCCGTGAAGTATTAATCGATTGTTCTTATTAAGTAAAAAACGTCCACTTATACCATATTTAACCTGATGGTCTTTAAAACCATAAGCAGTATATCCCTCTAATCTCCAAGGGTCATTTTGTCCAAAATAAGTTCTTGCTCCCAGTCTTAATCGCAGCCCCTCAATGTCATTATAGCCAATAGTAGAGAAAATAGGTCCGTAGGATATCTTCCCTCTATTATAGTAGTTACTTACAATGGTTTCGGTTATATTAAATAGCATTTTAAATTTTGGAACCGTCTTTAATGTATCTAGCATTTGATAAACTCCAACCTCGTCTTTACTTAGAGGTTCAAAGCGGTAAGTACTCCAGAACTCTTCGTCTCTTTGATACATGTCTGGGTCGAAATGGTTTACTTTTTCTACATAAAAGTCTGTTGGATGAGGTATATTAAAACGATGATTTTGGTATAAAGTAGTTCGCTTACCATACATTCCTTTAGAGGTTTCTTTCTTAGATAAGGCAAAATCACTCATAAAGTGATCTCTTGTCAATAGAAAGACAGAATCATTTACTACATCAAACTCTTGTTCAATATAAATCTCTTTTACCCAGTTAATATTGGCATCTCTACTTGCCTCCATATTAATTTTTTTAATAGCAAAAGTAGTGTCATTCACCCAAAAATCTCCTTTAAAGGTTAACTCTCCTTTACGCCTAGGGTAGTATATAATATTGTAGCACCATTTATCGTCTATATAGGTACTATCGGCTAATATATAGTTGTAAACATTAATTCCTGTTCTTGATAAGGGGCTAACAAAATCTTTGTCAAAAATCTTAATGTAGTTGTCATATATATTGTATTGGGCATATAAGTCCTTTACAAAGGCGATAATACTTTGGTTGTTATCAAAACCTGAGTTCTTATTTCCAAGGGATTTTTCTATTTTTCTACCATTGGTGTTATCTCCATATACAAAGGCAACACTTTCATTGATAAAGATGGGAAGATAGGTTTTTCCTGTTACTTTAGAAGTATCAAGTTGCTGGAAGATAAATTCCATTCCTTTGAAAATCTTTTTATTTTGGTAAGCGCTATCTATGCTGTTTAAGTCAAATTCTACTTTTTCGTACTTATCTAATTCGTATTGGTCAAACATATAAAGACCATTTTTGCGCTTGCGCTCCCATATCTTACGTAAAATATCTAAGGCTGGGTTGTCTTTTTTGGAGGTTTTCCCCGCGAATATCTTTACCTCTTCTAGTAGGTTATCGGTTGTTAGAACAATTTCTAAATCTAAATTTACTTTATTTTTTAGTTCTATTTCTAAGGTTTGGTAGCCTAAAAAGGAAATAACCAAAATAGAATGATTCTTTGGAGATTCTAGATAGAATTTAGCATTTTCATTGGCAATTACTCCTTCTGTTGAATTTTTAAAGTAAACCGACGCAAATGGGACTTCATTATTTTGGTCATCGATAATTTTACCACTAACTTTTGTTTGAGCTAGAAGTAAAAATGGGCACAGTAGAAAGTAAAATATAAATATTAGCTGGTTTCTCATAATAGAATATAACGCATAAAAAAACTCCATCTTAACACAAATTAAGATGGAGTTACCAAATATAGTTTATTTTTTACTTATAAAGAACTTTATTTATTATTTATAAAGAACTTTTTTCACTGCTTTAACTACGTCATTAGCGTTAGGTAGCCACTCTTGTAAAAGTAGTGGAGAATAAGGCGCAGGCGTATCTGCAGTAGTAATTCTTTGAATAGGTGCGTCTAAGTGATCAAATGCTCTTTCTTGTACTTGGTAAGAGATTTCAGAAGAAATACTACCAAATGGCCAAGCTTCTTCTAAAATAACCAGACGATTTGTTTTCTCAACTGATTTTATTACTGTATCAAAGTCAAGTGGACGAACTGTACGTAGGTCAATAACCTCACATTCGATTCCTTCTTTGGCTAGTTCATCTGCAGCTTTGTAAGCCTCTTTAATGATTTTCCCAAAAGATACAATGGTAACATCTTTACCTTCTCTTTTGATATCCGCAACTCCAATTGGAAGTACGTAATCTCCTTCTGGAACTTCTCCTTTATCCCCGTACATTTGTTCTGACTCCATGAAAATAACTGGATCGTTATCACGGATTGCAGCTTTTAATAATCCTTTTGCATCATAAACGTTAGAAGGAACAATTACTTTTAACCCAGGTACGTTTGCATACCAGTTTTCAAATGCTTGTGAGTGTGTTGCTCCTAATTGTCCTGCGGATGCTGTAGGTCCACGGAAAACAATTGGAATGTTAAACTGTCCTCCAGACATTTGACGCATTTTAGCTGCGTTATTTATAATTTGGTCGATTCCTACTAATGAGAAGTTGAAAGTCATAAATTCAACAATAGGACGGTTACCATTCATAGCGGAACCAACACCAATACCTGCAAATCCAAGCTCTGCAATTGGAGCATCGATTACACGCTTAGGACCGAATTCGTCCAACATACCTTTTGAGGCTTTGTAAGCACCATTGTACTCAGCTACTTCTTCACCTATTAAATATATTGATTCGTCGCGACGCATTTCTTCGCTCATGGCTTCACATATGGCCTCTCTAAATTGAATCGTTCTCATAATGTTATCTATTAGTCGTAATTAATTTACTCAAAAGCAAAAGTATAAAAAAATATTATAAAACACTTATTTAGTTGTGCCTTTTATGATTTTTAAAGCATTAGCCCTATTTAGCTAGAACTTAAAGCAAAACTATTGCCTAAGACTGAGATTATCCAAGGTGATATTTGCTATACAAATGGTATTAGACTTTTTTTTTAACAAATCAGATGGAGTTGTAGAAAATATACCAAGAAGGCCAGTAAATATATTTGGTGATTTAGCCTGTATAATGCAAGAAAGATTTAAGTTAAATCTATGTAAATGGGGTGTTTTTTGTTTTTTTATTTGTGTAAGAGATAGAGTTTGTAACTATTTTTTTACCAATTAAATCCCTGTGCTTTAGCAGAGGTAAATGGAATACATTTATAAAATAAGACTTATATTTTTAGGAGTAGTTTAAATTTTGTATGCGTGCATAGTAAAATATCGGAAAATATTCTTATTTTCGTCACTCTGAGAATAACAAAAATCAAAAAACTATAAATAATGAAAATACTAGTTTGCATCAGCCATGTGCCTGATACTACATCGAAAATTAACTTTGTTAATGGCGATACTGAATTTGATACAACTGGAGTTCAGTTTGTAATTAACCCAAACGATGAATATGCTTTAACCAAAGCAATTAAATTAAAAGAAGCTCATGGAGCGAGTGTTACTGTGCTAAACGTAGGAGATGCTTCTACTGAACCAACTATTCGTAAAGCACTAGCTATTGGAGCAGATCAAGGTATTCGTATTAACGAAAAGCCTATCGATAGTTTTTCTGTTGCTAACGCTATTGCAAAAGTAGCAAAAGAAGGAGAGTACGACTTGATCCTTTGTGGAAAAGAGTCTTTAGATTATAATGGTGGAATGGTACCAGGAATGGTAGCAGCTTTACTAGGTTATGAGTTTATCAACTCTTGTGAGGGGTTACAAATCCAAGATCAAAGTGTAACTGCTATTAGACAAATTGATGGAGGAACAGAAACTATTTCTGCAAAACTGCCTTTAGTAATTGGTGGGCAAAAAGGATTAGTAGAAGAGAAAGATTTAATTATCCCTAATATGCGTGGAATTATGACTGCACGCTCTAAAGCTTTAAACGTTGTTGAAGCTACTGCGGAGGAATTAGCAACACAAACAGTGAAGTTTGATAAACCAGCTCCTAAAGGTGCTTGTAAAATGATTTCTCCAGATAATATTGAGGAATTAATCGATTTACTTCACAATGAAGCTAAAGTAATCTAGTGCCAATTTTAATTTTAAAACTACAATTATGTCTATTTTAATATATGCTGAGTCAGCAGAAGGAAAATTTAAGAAAGTTGCATTAGAGTTAGCCTCTTATGCAAAAAAAGTTGCAGAATCATTATCAACAACTGTTGTTGCAGTTACCATTAACCAAGAGAACGTAAGTGAATTGGGTAAATATGGAGTAGATAAAGTGATTAATATCAACGCACAAGGATTATCTACTTTTAACGCTAAGGCTTATGCTAAAGCAATTCAAACAGTAGCACAAGAACAATCTAGTCAATTAGTGGTGCTTTCAAGTAGTACAGATAGTTTATATTTAGCTCCTTTATTGGCTGTGGATTTAAAAGCTGGTTTAGCTACCAATGTAGTTGCTTTACCAATTAGCACTTCTCCTTTTGTAGTAAAAAGAAATGCGTTTTCTAATAAAGCTTTTAATGAAACACAAATCAATACAGCTGTTAAAGTTATTTGTTTAGCTAAAAACTCTTTTGGTTTAATCGAGACTCCTGTAGATTCTACAGTAGAGCAAGTTGACTTAGCAGTAGATGAAGGTAATTTTGGCCTAAAGGTAGAGAAAACGGAAAAAGTTTCTGGAGTAGTAACTATTGCAGATGCTGATATTGTTGTATCAGGAGGAAGAGGATTAAAAGGACCGGAGAACTGGAAAATGATCGAAGATCTAGCAGATGTGTTAGGGGCAGCTTTAGCTTGTTCAAAACCAGTTTCTGACTTAGGGTGGAGAGATCACGAAGAGCATGTTGGACAAACTGGAAAACCAGTTTCTGCTAACTTATATATTGCTGTGGGTATCTCTGGAGCTATTCAACATATTGCAGGGGTTAACTCCTCTAAGGTGAAAGTTGCAATTAATACAGATCCAGAAGCACCATTTTTTAAAGTGGCTGACTACGGAATCGTTGGAGATGCTTTCCAAGTAGTACCAGAACTTGTGGAAAAACTAAAACAGTTTAAGGCAAACAATCAATAAAGATCTATTCATTTGGCCTTATAAAGGTTGCAAATACTGCCTAAAGTGAAAATAAAGTTACGGGCAAGTAAAACGAAGTTTTTTTTATACCTTTGTTTTACTTGCCTTTTTTTATATTGAGAATACTAAAGATATGAGTTTAATAAAGTTAATGGTCAAAGGAATTTCCTATAGCCATACCCAAAATGGAGCATATGCCCTTATTTTAGACGAGGAGAAGGGAAATAGAAAATTACCCATTGTTATTGGAGCTTTTGAGGCCCAAAGTATTGCTATAGCAATAGAACAGGAAATCAAACCACCAAGACCTCTAACTCATGATTTATTCAAAACCTTTGCAGATTGTTTTGACATTGTAATCAAACAAGTCATTATACATAAACTAGTAGATGGAGTGTTTTTCTCTAGTATTATCTGTGAAAGAGATGGAGTAGAGCAAATTATTGACGCTAGAACTTCAGATGCAATTGCTTTGGCAATTCGCTTTTATGCCCCTATATTTACCTATAAGGACATTATGGATAAAGCAGGTATTGTACTTGAAGTTAGAGAGTTTGAAGAGGACTCCTTTGAGGAAGACCAAGAAGTTAAGGATGGAAATATTGTAGCTCAAGTAGAGCAAATATTAGAGAATCCTTCTTCTGATCAAGCCTATAGTTCTTTTACATTGGAGCAAATAAATTCTTTATTAGAACAAGCCATTAATAACGAGGACTATGAAAAAGCAGCTTTACTTAGAGATGAGTTAGCTAAGAGAAAATAGATAATTACAAAAGAAATAATGAAACAATATAAAGACTTATTACAGCAAATAGTAGACCAAGGTGCAGGGAAAGAAGATAGGACTGGAACTGGAACTATTAGTATGTTTGGGCATCAAATGCGTTTTGATTTAAGCCAAGGATTTCCTTTAGTTACTACTAAAAAAGTACACTTAAAGTCTATTATTCATGAATTATTATGGTTTTTAAAAGGAGATACTAATATTGCTTATTTACAACAAGATGGAGTGAAGATTTGGGACGAGTGGGCCGATGAGAATGGAGATTTAGGACCTGTGTATGGTTACCAATGGAGAAATTGGAATGGGGAAGGAATCGACCAAATCAAACAAGCTATTCATACTTTGAAGACCAATCCAACTAGCCGTAGAATTATGGTTACAGCATGGAATCCAAGTGTGATGCCTGATACTTCTTTATCCTTTAGTGAAAATGTAGCCAATGGTAAAGCTGCTTTACCTCCATGTCACTCTTTTTTTCAGTTTTATGTAAACGATGGTAAATTATCTTGTCAATTATACCAAAGAAGCGCTGATGTGTTTTTAGGGGTTCCTTTCAATATTGCCTCTTATGCTTTATTAACTATGATGGTTGCTCAGGTATGTGATTTAGAGTTAGGAGATTTTGTACATACTTTTGGTGATGTACATATCTACAATAATCATATGGAGCAAGTAAAAATCCAGTTAGAAAGAGAGCCTAAAGCTCTACCTACCATGGTTTTAAATCCCAAGGTGAAAGATATTTTTGATTTTACTTACCAAGACTTTACCCTTGAGGGGTATGATCCTCATCCTGGTATTAAAGCAAAGGTTTCGGTATAGATAGTTTATTAGAATTAAAATATATGATATGCAAGACAATCAAGAGTACAAAATGTATGATTATGCTAAGGCTAGAATAAAGCAAAAGAGATTATTGTTATTTCACTTTATACTATTTGCCTTAGGTAGTATTTTAATGTATTGTATTAACAACTTTATACAAGACCCTTTACTTGTTGGAGATTGGTGGATGTGGGCAGTAAGTGTTTGGGCTGTTGTTTTGTTAATTCAAGTGGTAAATGTAGTTTTTGTAGAACGTTTTATGGGTAAGGCTTGGCAAGATAGAGAAATGGAGCGATTAATTGCCTTACAACGGAAGAAAATTGAAGAATTGCGTAAAACGGTAGAAAAAGATTTTCCTTTAGTAAATGTAAAGAGAGACTTAGCACAAGGACCAACTACAGAACAAGATACCCTAGAGGATTTTTCTAAAGAGAAGGGGAAAGACGATATTATTTTATAGAAATTGCTTAAAAATGATTATATTAATAGCAGCAATAGGCAAAAATAAAGCCTTGGGTAAAGACAATAAATTACTTTGGCATTTACCAGACGATTTTAAGCATTTTAAAAACTTAACTACGGCTCATCACATTATAATGGGAAGAAAAACCTTTGAATCTTTTAAAGGACTTTTACCCAATAGAACCCATGTGATTATTACCAGACAAAAAGACTATAAAGCTCCTGAAGGATGTATAGTGGTACATAGCCTAGAGCAAGCCTTAGAGGTTTGTAAAATGCAAGAAAAAGTTTTTGTTATCGGAGGTGGTGAAATTTATACTTTGGCTTTAGAACATGCAGATATATTAGAGCTAACTCAAGTAGATAATGACTTTGAAGCAGACGCTTTTTTCCCAGAATTTTCTTTAGAAGAATGGGAATTAACCAAAGAGGAATTTCATCCAAAGGACGATAAACACCTTTATGATTTTACATTTTTAACTTACCAAAAAAAATAAGTTATGCGTTATTTAGTTTGTATTATACTTCTGTGGAGTAGCTGGAATAGTTTAGCACAAGATACCTTGAGTACTCGTTTTTCGAATTCAGAGAATATCGGAAAGGACCAAGTATTTATAGCCAAAGATATTTATGATAATACTTTTTTACAGCAAGATAATACATTACTAAAAATTAGTAAATACAACTCATCTAATTATACTAATTCCCAAATGGATTCTTTAACCCAAGTAGACATTACACTTGCCTTGTCTCCTTTGGTATTTTATAAAGAAAACCAAGTTGTTTTTAGTTTAAGCAGAGAATTAGCTCAAGTAAGTCGCATTGATTTTTCTGAGAAATTTCCTAATATGCAAGCCGTTTATGTAGCCAATAGTGCCGCAAGAAGGCTTTGGATTGTAGATGCTAATCACACAGGGGCTATTCGTCAGTATAATACTTCTTCCTACGAGAGACATTTGATATATACTTTAGAATCAGCCGAAAACAAAGATTATTATTCTACTTTAAATCATCTTTTTTGGGTAGATAAAGATAATGTTCTTCATGGTATTGACACCAAAGGAACTGTAGTTTTAGAATATGCTTTACCTTCTTTATACGATAAAATGCAAGTTTTGGATCCGAAAAAGCTATTTTATTTATACCAAGATAATCTCTATTATGTTGATATAGTTAAAGATAAGGTATATCCTATAGCATTACCAGATAAAAGCATTTTAGGGTTCTTTTATAACACCCAAAAATTGAGTATTTTTGTGGGCGAAAAATTAAACAATTACATAATAAAATTACCATAATGCATATAGCTATAGCTGGAAATATTGGAGCAGGGAAAACTACTTTAACTAAAATATTGGCTGACCATTATCAGTGGGAGCCTCATTTTGAAGATGTAGTAGATAATCCCTATTTAGATGATTTCTACCATCATATGGACCGTTGGTCTTTCAATCTGCAGGTGTATTTCTTAAATAGCCGTTTTCGTCAAGTATTGCAAATTAGAGAAAGTGGAAAGCATATTATTCAAGACCGTACCATTTATGAAGATGCACATATATTTGCACCTAACTTGCATGCTATGGGATTGATGAGTCAAAGAGATTATGAGAATTACTCTTCTTTATTTGAGCTTATGCAAGGTCTTGTTAATGGACCTGATTTACTTATTTACCTTAGAAGTTCAGTACCTAATTTAATAGATCAAATCCGTCAAAGAGGAAGAGACTATGAGAACTCTATCTCTTCGGAATACTTATCTAAGTTAAACGAACGCTACGAAGAATGGATTAAGGGTTATAATAAAGGAAAACTTCTTATTATAGATGTAGACAATCTAGATTTTGTTGGAAAACCAAATGATCTTCAAGATGTACTTAAAAAAGTAGATCTACTATTAGAGGATATAAAATAAAAATAAAAAAAGCCTTTTAGCATCATGTTAAAAGGCTTTTTTATTTAGGATATCTATTAAAAGTCTGCTTAATACTAAAGATTTTCAATTGTCTTAAGCGACTAAGGGCACAGGTATTTAGATAAAAAATCTTATTTACCGAGTTTTTCAAGTGTTTATAGATAGATATTCTTTATATTTATATTCTTTAAGTGTAATATTCTGTAATTAAACCTTAGTAGTAGAATTGTTTTGTAATTTGTATATTTGATTTGTGTTAAAAAATAGGGTGACTAAGATCTTGTAGAATAAGGTCTTATCTATATGTCAGCTAAAGATAGTTAGGTCTTTAGAGGATTAATACCCCTAATTTTGAAGAGAAACATTTACTATTGAGAAAAGATTGTTAGTCAAAAAAATGGTCGGAAAATATTTCCGACCTTTTTTGGCTATTATCTTTTTTACAACATTGCGCTATTTGAAAAAAATAAGGTCTCTTATAGGACCTTATATATGTTTTATGAAGAAGTTATTTCGCGGAATAAGTGTTCTAGATTTTGATTTTTGATTCCCATAGACAAGGTTTTTAACCCTTGCTCTTGTGCGAAATCATATACTGCAGTACGATAATCTTGATCCAAAGGAAAAAGTAATTCCCATTTATTGTCATGAATATGGATTGCTTGAACCAGGTTTGGAATACGTTCAATAAATTGGATCTCGATTTTAAAGTCAAATTCCACTGCAATTATCTGCTTGTCCTTATGACCAAGCATATCTTTTAGACTTTGGTCGGCTTTAATTTGTCCTTTATTAATGATGATTACTCTATCACACATGGCCTCTACCTCTTGCATAATATGAGTAGAGAGTAATACAGTTTTATTCTTACCAATGTCTTTGATTAATTGTCTTATTTCAATTAATTGGTTAGGGTCTAATCCAGTGGTAGGTTCATCTAATATTAATACTTGTGGGTCGTGTAATAATGCGGTTGCTATACCAAGACGTTGACGAAAACCTTTAGAGAGTTGGTTGATTTTTTTATCATACACCTCTTGTAAAGAAGTTTGCTGTACTACTTGTGTTATGCGGCTATGATCTACTTTGTAGATTTGCGCATTAAATTTTAAGTACTCCCAAACATACATCTCCAGATATAAAGGATTGTGCTCTGGCAAGTATCCAATGGATTTTCGTACTTGTTTAGCTTGTTTGTCCACATCAAAGTCATTTACTAAAGCCACTCCTTGATCAAGGGTGTTGAAAGTAGTAAGGATTTTCATCATCGTTGATTTACCCGCACCGTTTGGACCTAAAAAGCCAACGATTTGCCCAGAGGGAATATGGAAGCTAACCTTGTCTAAGGCTTTTAGTGCTCCATAGGATTTGCTGAGGTTTTGAACCGATATTGACATAAATAGTATATTTAATAACAAAAGTAAGGTTTTATAGTTTATAAAAGAAGTGTTCTTTCTTAGCACGTTTAACCCATAAAGTAAATACAGTATGAAAAATGAATTTGCTTACAGGATACTTCTGCTCTTTAAAATAAATAGTGGTACTATAGAAAAGTGAAATAGTATAAAACATTAATGAGGTGAAATTCAGAGGTTTTGTAAAAAAAATAAGAGTCAAAGCTCTTTTTTACCTTAAAAAAATAAAAACAAACACGAAATGTTGATAGAAAATTGTATTTTTCAAAGTTAAATGATAGCCAAACTATATAAATAAAAATAATTAATTACATTACAATGGAAAAAATGAATGTTAACACACAATGGTTAAGTATCTTTGCAGGAGAGAATCCAGCAATTATTGCGGGACCTTGTAGTGCTGAGACACCTGAGCAAGTACTAAGTATAGCTAGATCGTTACCAAAACAAGTAAAAGTATTTCGCGCTGGTATTTGGAAGCCAAGAACTCGTCCAGGAGGATTTGAAGGGGTTGGGGCTATTGGATTAAAATGGTTACAACAAGTAAAGAAAGAAACAGGTATGCTTTTAGCAACAGAAGTTGCTACAGCTGAACACGTACAATTGTGTTTAGAGCATGATATCGATATTCTATGGATTGGAGCTCGTACAGCTGTAAATCCATTTGCGGTACAGGAAATTGCGGATGCTTTAAAAGGTAGTGATAAAATCGTACTTTTAAAGAATCCTGTAAATCCAGACTTAGCTTTATGGATGGGTGGTATTGAGCGTTTGTATGAAGCAGGTATTACTAAATTGGGAGTTATTCATAGAGGATTTAGTACATATGAAAAGACTAAGTATAGAAATAACCCAGAATGGCAAATACCAATTGATTTAAAGTTACATTTGCCTAATATTCCAGTTTTCTGTGATCCATCACATATTACGGGAAATAGAGAAAGAATATTGCAAGTTTCTCAACAAGCTTTAGATTTAAACTTTGAAGGTTTAATGATTGAAACGCACTGTGATCCAGATAATGCTTGGAGTGATGCAGCCCAACAAGTAACCCCAGAGAATCTAGAAGAGATCATTGATCGCTTAACGGTTAGAAATATTACCGATTCTACAGAGGAGTTCTTACAAAAGATTCAGAGCTACCGTATCCAAATAGACGACATGGATAGCAAGTTGTTAGATTTATTGAGAAAGCGTATGGCTATTTCTGATGAAATTGGAAGTTTAAAAAGAGATAAAAACGTTGCAGTTTACCAACAAGGTAGATGGAGTGAAATGTTAGAAAAACTACAAAAAGAGGGCCAGCATATTGGTTTTACTAAAGAGTTTGTTACCGATATTTATACTGCCATTCACCAAGAAAGTATCCATAGACAGGATAAGATTATTAATAAGAAATAAAGTAAAGATAAAGGCATTATATGAAAGGAGTAGTTTACAAATCAACAGGTAGTTGGTATATTGTTAAAGCAACTGACGGGGTATTCTATGATTGTAGGATTAAGGGGAAGTTTCGCCTAAAAGGTATTAAGAGTACCAATCCTATTGCCGTAGGTGACCATGTTGAATTTGAGCTTGAACAAAATAATGATATTACCACTGGGGTAATTAATCATATTGAAAACCGTAAGAACTACATTGTTCGAAAAAGTGTAAACTTATCCAAACAAGTGCATATTATTGCCTCTAATATTGATACGGTATTTTTAGTAGTTACTATCAATAATCCTGTTACAACAACAAGTTTTATCGATCGTTTTTTGGTAACGTCTCAAGCCTATGGTATCAAAACGGTATTGGTTTTTAATAAGATTGATACCTTTGATGAGGATGCACTAAATGATCAATTGTATTTACAGTATATTTATTCCTCCATAGGTTACGACTGTATTCGGGTTTCTGCTACAACAGGAAAAGGACTTGATCAAATTAAAGAACGCATGCTAGGTAAGGTTTCTATGTTTAGTGGGCATTCGGGAGTAGGTAAGTCAACTTTAATTAACGCCATTGAGCCAGGGTTAAACTTGAAGACCTCTACTATATCCGAACAACATCAACAAGGACAACATACCACTACATTTGCTGAAATGTATGATCTGAGTTTTGATGCCCAAATTATCGATACCCCAGGTATTAGAGGATTTGGTGTGGTAGATATGGAGCCAAATGAAGTAGGAGATTACTTTCCCGAATTCTTTGCTTTAAAAGATCAGTGTAAATTTAATAATTGTTTACACCGACAAGAGCCCTATTGTGCTGTGAAAGATGCCTTAGATAGAGATGAATTATCTTGGTCTAGATACAGAAGTTATATTCAAATTCTAGATGGAGAAGAAGAACATTATCGTACCGATATTTATAAAGATGGGAAAAACCAAGACGAATAGTCTTGGTTTTTTTTATACTAAAATATATTATTTATACTAACAGGTACATCTTTTGATTATGTAACTTTGTCGTAATAGGCCAATTGAAATTAAATAAAATAAGCATGATGCATTGCAAGTATTTTTATGTTACCTTTTTGTTGTTCACTACAGTAGTGTTTGGACAAGATTTTTTAGATAAAGTTACTCCTTTGGAATTAAGTCAAAATCAAAGTGAAGTCTTTTTGCAAACCCCTATAGAGATCCTACAAGAGCATCAAGAAATCTATTTTGCTTTTAGCAATGTGGATGCGGAGTTTAAGGTAGTGGAACAAATTAGTAGAAAGATAAAAGTGTACGATTCCAAAGTTGCTTCAAGAGCTAACCTTAAAGTGGATTACTTTCAAAATAATTATGTGCAGGAGCAAGTGGAACTACTCTCTGCTTACATCTATACTTTAGATGATACCAAAGTAATTAAAACACAAGTGCCTTCTAGTTGGATGATCAAAAGTGAGAACAAATCCTCTTTTAAGTATACAGGGATTGATTTCTCTAAAGTACCTTCGGGAAGTATTATTGAATATTCCTATGCAAGAATGACTAATTATTTAGATAACTTACCAGTTTGGGAGATTCAAGGGAGTTTACCTAAAATTATAAGTACCTACACTAGTAGGGTGCCTAATTATTATAATTACGAAATCATCGAATCAGGTTCGGTGAAAATCCTTAAAGAGCAAGCCCAAGTAATGAGTGATTTTTCTAGTTCAAGAATGTTTTTATCTCAAACTAAAGTGCCTTCTTTACAAACCAATATGATGGCCCAAAATATAGGGGAAATTCAGAATGAACCTTTTGTAGATAACTTACAGAATTATTTGGCTTACGTAAAGCAAGATTTGGTTTGGGTGGCTTATCCTTTATCCCCAAAGCAAGTTGTTCTACCAAGTAAGAAAGAATTTTTGGAGTCTTTGTATAAGAGTAGATCTTTCTATGGGCAAATTAAAAACCAATCCTATTATAAAAAGAGTATAGATAAGCCTGTTTATATGGAGCTTGAACCTAAGGCAAGGGCTCAAAAAATATTAGAGTTTGTTCAATCTAAAGTAAAGTGGAATAGAAATTATTCCATTTATCCAGAATTTGGAGTGAAAACAGCCTTTAATAAATCACTTGGTAATTCAGCTGATATTAATTTAATGCTTATTAGTATGCTTGAGTATGTTGATTTAAAGGTTACTCCTTTACTTTTAAGTACGGTGCAAAATGGGCGAAAAACTACCTGGCAAAGCAATTATTATAACAACGTAATTGCTGCTTTACAAATAGGAGAGGACTATTACTTCTTAGACGCTAGTAGTCCTTTGTCCACCTTAGGTATACTGCCTTTAGAGGATTTAAATGGTCAGGCTATTTCAGTGGCAGAGAATGCCTCTTCTTTACATTTCAATTTAACTCCTGGATTTCTATCTTCAAACTCTTTGGCTTACCAAATAGAGTTATTAAACAATGGTGCTATTAAAGGAAGTATGCTAGCCAATTATAATGGCTATGATCAAATCAAGGCGGGGTCTATATTTCAAGATGGTGGTAAGTTTGGTTTTATTAGCGAGTTTCAAGCCAAAAATGGAGGTATTCGTTTGAGTAATCTAACCACATCAAGTATGTATTCCTTAGAAAACACTTTGCGTTTAACTGCAAATATTTATAAAGAGAATGCAAGTGTTTTCTTTAATAACAAATGGTTTGTAAATGTCTTTGATTGGTTTGAGTTTAGAGTTAATCCATTTACAGCAAATACCAGACAGGCGGATATCTACTTTGGCTTTGCAAGTAAACAAAGTTATATGGTAGGAGTAAGTATTCCTCAGGGCTATAAAGTAGAGAGTCTACCTAAAGACTTTACTATACAAGATGAAAGCACTGGACTAGGGGTTCAAGTAAAATTTAGCACCCAAGTCAATAAGGTAGAGGCGCATTTAAACCTTACAAGGGCTCAGGCCAATATTAGTGTAGAGCATTACTCTAAGGTAAAAGCTTTCTTTGAAGAGTTAGAAAATAAACTACAGGAGTACATTATTTTTACTCCAGTGCAATAAAGGAAAAGGGGCTGTCTCAAATGAGATAGCCTCTTTTTTGTACTTTTAAGTAAAAAACACCATTATAATTATTTGAATTTCAATCTAATATACTTAAATTAGCATAAGTAATTCAAGTAAATATGGCAAAGCAAGCACCACGTTATAGACTTTACGATCAGAATCAAATGAGTTTGATTCCTCATTCTTTGGAAGATTTCATTCCTGCCTTGCATCCAGTACGCATTGTAAATAAGGTTATCGATGAATTGGACTTAA
>NZ_JBTXLS010000058.1:0-16648 GCF_054871665.1 Myroides sp. LJL115
TTACTGATCAGTTAGAGGAAAATGTAATCACTTTATACGCTAAAGGAAGTGGTACACGAGATATCGCCAATTACATTATGGAAATGTACGGAATGGAGATCTCTGCAACGGAAATCTCACGTATTACAGACAAAGTATTACCCGCAATGAAGGATTGGAGAGAACGTCCTTTAGAGTCTATTTATCCCATTTTGTTTCTAGATTACATGTTCTACAAAGTAAAAAAAGCAGGAAGTGTTACATCTACTGCAGTCTATAATATATTAGGTATTAATCAAGAAGGAAAAAAAGAGTTACTTGGTGTTTATCTAGCAGAAACAAAAGGTGCTAAGTTCTGGCTACATGTTTTAACTGAGTTAAAAAGTAGAGGCGTTCAAGATATTATTGTAGCCTGTGTAGATGGACTGATCACTTTAGACCGGAATACTTATAAATTCCCCGCTTACGGCAATACCCAAAACGTTAGGTGTAATTTTAAAAAAATGCGCCAAAAAATTTAAATTTGCAAAAGTTACCAAAATTTGGTAACTTTGAGTAAGTAAATTTAAAACTAAATAAAATGGGACGTAATACATCTGTTTCTTTAGGAAATTATTTCCAGGATTTTGTTGATTCAAAAGTGACTCAAGGAAGATATAAAAATGCTAGTGAAGTAATTCGCGCTGGATTGCGATTATTAGAAGAGGAAGAAAATAAAGTTCAAATTTTAAAAAATGCAATACAAGAAGGAATTGAAAGTGGAATTGCGCAAGATTTTAATCCTATAAAGCATTTAGAATCACTTAAAGCCAAAATGAAAAATAATGGCTAAATACTTCTTTACTAACAAAGCAGTAGAAGACCTTTCTAAAATTTATGAATACACATTTGAATTTTGGTCTGAAACCCAAGCTGATAAATATTACAACGAAATAATTGAATATTGTCAGATAATTTCTGAAAACCCCAATATTGGAAAGAATTACAAAGAAATTGATTCTACAATATTCGGCTTTGTAGCTAAAAAACATATTATTTTTTACAGAATTTTGAATCTTCAGGAAATCGAAATTGAAAGAATTCTAGGAGCAGAAATGGATTTGAAAAATAGAATGAAAGATTAAAAAAACAACGGCACTGTATCTTTAAGTGCGTAAGTTCAAAAAATAAGCTTGGGTTAGGTTTTGTTTAAAGTCTAACCCTATTTTTATATAGGATCATAAATTGGTCTAATATTATTCCCCAGTTTCTTACTGGCATAGTCCATTTCCTAGTATCCACTATTCCAGCTAAATATACGGATTTTAAGACAACTTCATCTGTAGAAAAGGATAATTTTTTCTTGGTGTATTTCCTTACTTTACCATTGAGATTTTCGATTAGATTAGTCGTATAGATGATTTTTCTGATCTCTACAGGAAATTCAAAGAATACCGTTAGTTCATCCCAGTTATTTCTCCAGCTCTGAATAGCATAAGAATATTTGTCTTCCCACAGAGTTGCAAAGTCATTTAAAGCAGCCTCTGCGGCAGCTTTGTTAGGTGCATTATAGATATGCTTCATATCTGCTGTAAACTGCTTCTTGTCTTTGTATACCTCGTATTTACAGGCATTTCGAATCTGATGTACTACACAGATTTGTGTTTTAGATTCAGGAAATATGGTACGAATTGTATCGCTAAAGCCGTTTAAATAATCAGTAGCTGTTATTAATATATCTTCTGCTGCTCGCAGTTTTATATCCGTTAAAACAGCCATCCAAAAGGAGGAAGATTCATTTTTTCCAAGCCATAAGCCGAGTACTTCTTTACGCCCATCTGTATATAAACCGATAGGTATATAAACTGTTTTATTAATGACTTTAGTTCCTTCTCGTACTTTAAATACGATACCATGCCTCCAAACTATTAGACAAACAGGTTCTAAGGAACGATTTTGCCAAGTTACTACATCCGCTGATACGGGATCAATTATCCTAGAAATAGTAGCTTGAGACACCTCAAAACCGTAGATAGCTAAGAGTTGTTGCTCAATATCTGCCACACTATCCCCTTGCCGTATAAAGAAACAATAACGTTTTCTAATCCGTCAATCATGTTTTTCCTTTTAGGAACAATCATTGGGTTAAAAGTAGCTTCTCTATCACGAGGTACTTTACTTACATCTTCTGTTAAATCACTTTTTATGGTCTTTGTAGTATAACCATTACGTGCGTTTTGATCCGTTCTAATATCATGTTTATCATAGTCTAAGTGGGCATCTAGCTCACCTTCTAACATACATTCAATTGCACGTTTTTGTAATTCCTTAAAAAAGGAAGCTCGAGTCTTCTTTAGTCTTTAACTGTTTGAAAACTTCATCGGAGATAATCTTCTTTGTATTCATAACTATCTAAATATTAAATATATTAAAAAATCTGCTTAGTTACCCAAGCAGATTTTTATACTTACACAGTTTATGGTACAATGTCTTTTTATTATTTACAACTACTCGAAAGATTCGTGTGTTTTACAACTTATATAGTCTTTTTCTTTTGCTTTGTTATAAATACCATAATAGCACAAGAAGATACTCAGAAAGCTAAGCTAGAAGGACAAGATATCTGCTACTCCTTCTTTTTCAAATAATATCTTTGATTAGGACTTGTTGGTTTATCAGGAACAGACAAAGCTATTAAACTTGCATCTATTGCTGGTTGTAAATAATTATATAAAAATGTAGGACGATGCTTTATACCTACAAGTTCCATTAATTCAGCAGTACTATATTTCTTATCAGTCATAAGCGAAATTAATACTGTAGCTTGTTCGGTAACTTGTTCGGTAACTTGTTCGGTAACTTGTTCGGTAACTTGTTCGGTAACTTGTTCGGTAACTTGTTCGGTAGCTTGTTCGGTTCTAGTTAAAAATTCAATTGAAGGCAATGTAACTCTTAAAAAGTTTTCTGAAAAATGAAAACTATCTTGTTCATAAGCCTGTAAAATCCTTGGAATTCCTGAACCTAATTGCTCTACCAAATCTAAATCCTTGAAAATACGCATCAATTCTTTATTTCTGATGATAGAATATCCTTCAAAGAATTCTTCTTTTGAAAGCCCTTCAGGTAAACTTCCATAAGAAGTGATTTCCAAACGATCATCAAAAATCTCAAATTTTGGAGCAACTTCTTTTGTATAATCATTATGTACAAAAGCATTAATAACAGCTTCTCGTAAAGCAATAGCGTTCCATAAACGTTGTTCTCTACGTTGTTTTGAAGTGATTTTAGTTAACGTTCTGTTTTCTAAATTCAATTTATCTAAAACTTGATGAGTGGCTTTGATTAATGATTCATATCCATACTCGTTACTTTCTTCTAATTCTACCCGATTTAAACCTTGATAACGAGCTACTTTTACAGAAATATTATTGATATCGTTCATTAAATACGCTACATAATTATAGCTCCCTTCTTCTGTAACTAATTCCAAATTTCGAGCGAATTGTTCATTTAAAGCTTTTCCTATGGACTGATAATAAATATGTAATTGCTGAAACTGTAAAGCTTGTTTAGGTGATTTCATATTTCCGATGGAATTTCGGATTCGCTTGCTAAAAAGCTGTTCTATTTGTCGGGTAGGCATTGGCTCTGCCGCACTTCCTACACGAATGAAAGTACCTTTCTCTGAAAGTCCATATTTTTTTATATAATATGGTTTTTCATAACCTCCGGCAACGATAATTTTGATAATTTCCTTATCTTCCTTGCTTTCAATAACCAAATCAAAAAGTCCTAAACAAGAAGGTAAAATATTGGTTTTTAAACGGTCTTTAATAATTAATTGCTCCTGATCAGCATTATTAACACCAATTGGGACTCCGTTTTTATCAATCCCAATATAAATTACTCCACCTTCATTAGAATTTAAGAAAGCGACTACTTCTTTCTCTAATTCAGGAGTAACTTTTTGTTTGAACTCAGTATGTTTGTTTTCGGTCATCTTACAGGTGTTAGTATTTTCTAATAAAAATTCTTAAATAAGATTCATCTTCTTCATCAATGCTTACATATCCACCAGAATACTAAAAGGTAATGCATGGACCAAAAAATGAGAACCATAAAAACTAGGTGCTATGATTACTATTTTAGACAATTTTTACCAACTAATTTTCGCAGAAAATACACTAATTACCTTATTGACAAATTAATGCATTAAAAACATTCTAATTTCCTAACTCTTCCACGATGAAGCTAAATAAGACTTAGTGTTTTCAACAATATTACTAAGTAGATATAATATGTAAAAAAAGTAGTAGGATTTCTCTACAGCCAAACAACTAAAAGTCTGTATCAGTTCTAATGTAGTAGGGAGAATATTATATACTATACCGTTCTATTTATCAATAATTCTATGAAGATCACTTTATAAACAGGAATTAACTTAATAGGATTGAATCAATACTTCAGATGAAATATGTAACTTTTGACTTAGGGTGCGAATCATATCTAAAGATAATTTCCGTTTTTTACTTAAGATCTCACTTGCTCTACTTTTTAAACCAATCATCTCGGCTAAATCACTTTGTGTATATCCCATTTGCTCCATTCTAAACTTAATGGCCTCTATAGGGTCTGGTAAATCAATAGGAAAGTTTTCTTTTTCATACTTTTCAATTAATATGGATAAAATTTCCAACTCATCACTCTCTTCTGTCCCAGGAAGTGCGTCAAAAATAATCTCTAGCCTATCTAAAGCTAGTTCGTAATCTTGTTCTGATTTTATAGGTTTCAATTTCATAATTTAAATAGTATTAGCATTAATTCTATCATATTGTGAGTGGGTTCCTATAAAACGAATCCATATCACCTGATGAACAAAATTTATCTTAACTATCAATCGATAATGATTGCCTTTTATATTAAAACAAATTCTATTGTCTTTTAATATGCTTGCGCTTGGATACTCGCTTTTTAATTCATTAACATCTTTCCAAGTGGCTCTTTCTGCCTCTTGAAACCATGCTTTTAACTGTTGCTCGCTATCAGCGTGTTTTTCCCAAAAGCTACGTAATGTTTTTATTGCTATTACTCTCAATCAAAATAGTTTACACAAAGATACAAATATTTTCCCAATTTGGGAACTTCCCTAAATACTTTATTTTATCTTCCAATAAAAATGCTAGAGACTTAAGAGAAGACTAAAGAGGTGTAATTAGACACCGTATCTAGAGATACCATCGAATGAAACTTAAGTTTTAATGACGTTCCGAATCTCAATGCTTTTTACTTTGGTAATGTTCCTTTGATACAAGCTACATCCGCATCATATTGTTCTTGAAACCTTAACCAAAAATCGGCAGTAATCTCTAGAGCTTTTTCTAACAAAAGAGCTGTATTTGCTGTAATAGGTCTTTTTCCCTTAATAATTTCATTAAGGGAAGATGATTTCTTACTTAATAAATGAGCCAAATCTTCCTGGTCAATATCCTCTCTAACTCCTAATTCAGCTGCAATAAGAACCCCAGGATGAGTTGCTTTATAAGGTATTAAATCTTTTTGTTTTTGTAGAGTAGTCATTTTAATTTTAGTTTTATAGTTACTTATAGAGTTTACTAAGATTGTCTATGGGGCAAATCTTAATTATATTAGGAACTTCCCCTTGTTCCGAAATATAGAACCCAATCCTATACTGTTAATCTACCCTTATAGATTGCCTATCATTTGTACCTGCGCTTCATAATTTAGACTATTCATTAAGAATAAATCTTCAAGTCGTGACACAGCCTTTAATATTTCCATTTTTTGACGGCATTTTTTGACGCCTTAAAAGTTCAATCCTATGCTTTTTCTCTTCCTATCCATATAGTTTTCTTCTAAATGGTGTTCCAAAGATTTCACTTTTATTAAAACCTCTTTAAACAGTAAAACACAATATAAATATACACAAAAACTCACTTAATAAGTAGATTTATACTTGATCAAATATAGTCAATTTGGATTTAGCAAAGATCTAGATGGCTTGTAAAGCAGTAGTTCCAATTACCTTTGTTCAATTTTATTATAATCTAATTTTAATGCAAACAAAGAGCGTTTCCCATTTGTAATCAGATCTAAATTGTTAACATCATTTACCCTCCAATTATCAAAGAACACTCATGTATTTCAAGACAGAAATTTATTTACATGTTATTAATTAAAACAAACAAATACTTTTCGCTTCTTATTTCCGTAATTAATTAGCTTTTTTACTAACTAAATGATACCTTGTGTGATACACAACATACTACATATGTAGTTTATATTAAAGTTTATTTGCTATGAAAAATTTCGGAAAAAATTTAAAAGAATTAAGAACAACAAAAGGTTTTTCGCAAGAAGTACTGGCTTCTAAGATTGGTATACATGTTACAAATCTCTCTAAATACGAAAGAAACATTTCAGTTCCTTCTTTAGAAATAGCAGAAAAAATGGCAAAAACATTATCGATTTCCCTGGATGAATTGGTTTACGGCAACAATAAAGCAGGTAATGTTTTACAGGACAATCAACTATTGAATTTATTTACACAAACTCAACAATTGAATGATAACCAGAAAAACACAATAAAGGATTTATTAGAAGCTTTTATTTTGAAAAACAATCTGCAAAAACAATTAGCTATTTAATTACCTAAAAATAAAAATGATGACGACACCCGAAATCTATATTGTAGAGCCTTCTACATCAGAAGAAGCAGAAGCTTTGAAAGCTTTTGCAAAGTCTTTGAAAATGAAAATTACAAGACAAAATACTAAAAGCACTAATTCTACAGAAGATGTAGAAACAAGCTTAGTGCAAGCAATTTCAGAGCTAAACTTAATAAAAGAGGGCAAGCTGAAAGGAATTTCTATGAAAGAGCTTTTGGATGAATTATAATATTATTGCAACTCCATAATTTTTAAAAGAAGCTAAAAAACTTGGAAAAAATATCATTCGTTAAAAACGATTTATCTACTCTTTTTCAAGAGCTTGGGGAAAATCCTGCATTAGGAACGACCCTAGGCAATAATTGTTACAAAATACGGTTGGCAATAAAAGCAAAGGGAAAAGGCAAAAGTGGTGGAGCAAGAGTAATTACCTATATTTTCATTGATAAAGAAACTCTTTATTTACTTTCCCTTTATGACAAAGGAGAACAAAACTCTATTTCCGATAAAGAAATTAAAGCTTTACTAAAGCTGATAAAATAATAAATGATTAATTGAAGATACAGACGTCCAAAAAGAATGTACTCCTTTTTGGTTCTGTAAATAGGATTTTAAAATCTTTTAACGATGAAATACAATAAAATATTACCTATTTTTATTTACTTTATTTGTTATGATGCAGCATAGATTAATATGGCTTGTAAAGCCATAAATAATCTCTAATTTATCTCAAGCTAATTGGTAATTATAATATTAGTAATAAAGTAGATAATATCCATATAGAATCATCCATTTACCCAATCCAACCTTAATTATGCTTATCGGTCCGCTTATCTTTTACTATTTCCTTGAATTTTGAGCAATCAAGTTTTGTGGATATCTGAGAAAACAATGTTATATTTGGTATTACAAAAGTAATTTCTGGTTTAGAAATTCGAAGATAATTTGAAACCCTTAACCTACTCTCTTTTTTGTGTCATTTTAAACCTTTAGGCCGCTATTTAATCAAAATGATATTTTTCGACTTGTTATTAAAAATGAATTCCTCCCAAATTTAGAATTTATTCAATTACTGAGTTATAATTAAGAGTTTATTAAAGCACTTTATACAAAATGCTATTGAAACAGATAAGAAAAAGGAGTTAGAATTTTTTTAATGAAAACCGTCAAGAGAATTCTGTTTTTGAAAAATTAGCTAAATTATTACTATTACAAAGAGTAATAGTAAGCCTGAAGAAGATTAAATAAGAAATACACCTAATCATAATTAGAACATGCCACTATCAACCTTTTGTAAATACGAGCTTATCGTTTTCAAAGAAAATAGCTAAATTTAATACCATCAACAAAATGAAAGATACAAACAATAAAAAGTCTTTAGTTCGCTCTTCATCGGCAGAATACTTAACTTTTATTGCAGCAACAGGCGAAGGTGGTGTTGATGCGATTTATGCAGACGAAAATATTTGGCTGACGCAAAAAATGATGGGTGCGCTTTACAACGTAAATGTAAGAACCATTAATGAACATCTAAAAAATATATTTAAAGACAACGAATTACAAGAAGATTCAGTTATCCGGAAATACAGGATAACTGCTACTGATGGAAAAAACTATAACACACAACACTACAATCTTTCTGCTATTATTGCCGTTGGTTACAAAGTGAATTCCGAACGTGCAGTACAATTTCGTAAATGGGCAACGCAAATTGTGCAAGAGTTTACGATCAAAGGTTTTACAATGGATGATGAGCGCCTTAAAAAAGACGGTACGATTCTGGGTAAAAAATACTTTGAAGAACAACTTCAACGCATACGGGAAATTCGATTGAGTGAACGTAAATTCTATCAAAAAATAACTGATATTTATGCAACTGCCATTGATTATGATGTAACTGCCCAAGCTACGAAACGCTTTTTTGCTACAGTTCAAAACAAATTACACTGGGCAATACACGGTCAAACTGCACCAGAAGTTATTGTAAATAGAGCAGATCATCAAAAGGAAAATATGGGATTAACTACTTGGCAAGATGCTCCAAAAGGTAAAATTCAGAAATTTGATGTTAGTGTGGCTAAAAATTATTTGTCTGATAACGAAATGCAACAATTACAACGTTTGGTTTCGGCTTATTTAGATATTGCAGAAGACACGGCGATAAGACAAATTCCGATGACGATGGAAGATTGGGAAAGTCGATTGAATAGATTCATAGAAGCTACAGACAGGGAAGTGTTACAAAACGCAGGCAAAGTAACTTCTGAAATAGCCAAAGCACATGCTGAAACTGAATTCGAGAAGTACAGAATTATACAAGACCAATTGTTTGAAAGCGATTTTGACAGAATCGTTAAATTAACTCCACCTAAAAAAAACCAGGAGTAAAATTAATAATTGCAATAGAAGAAATACTCTGAATCCCAATTAGAAATCCTTTATTGTAATGGCTAAATAAGAATACACAATTTTTGGCAATTAGAAATGCAGCATTTTGGGCAACAAGACTGCACAACTTATGCAAAAATAATTATATACTTTATCTTTTGGGGCTTTTATCTCTACTGAGCAACAAGCAACGCTATTTCATGAAAGTGTAATGTAACAAAAAGCCCAAGAAGAATATTGGCAAAACAAGATACTTTGCACTCTTATATTTGAAAAATATTTTTTAAATTTCATTCCAATAGCCCCTAATGTATTATTTAAGATATTCAATACTAAGTAAAATTAAAGACTGCAATTGGGGATTTGTGCTTCTAATTTGCTCTTTATTTCTTGCGGAAGATTAAGAGCATCTTCTATATGTAAACTTACCAAACTAGGTATATCTAATAAGGCTTCTACATTGTTTATTCTCTGACAATAAGGTAATCCTAACTCCTTTAAATTTTTAAAACACTTAAATATTTTACAATCTATTTCCTCTTTTTTCATAGACCAAATCCATATGATTTCTAAGTTTTCAAAAGAACTAATCTTCTTGTACTCAAATCCTTTTAAAGGGTTCTTTATTTCAAGAATCTTTAAATCCAAATTAGGAATAAAATCCCTGCCCTCAATTTAAAAACATTCTACTTCAAAAGGCCAATCTACCCACACTCTTTCAATTATATTAAAGTTACCGCTTGACTCTAGGGAGTACATCTAAGTTCTCTCTTGGGACGATATAATTTCCTTTATTAAATCACTATACTTAATTTGTAGCTTTATTTTTAATAACACTCTAGTCTTTTACCCTTCGATGCTCCATGCCCTTCGACAACATCTTTATTTGCCCTTATTTTTCTTTTTTTATACAAAAAACCGACTTGAGAAGAGTGGTTTTTCTACTACCTTTTGAGTTTTTTATAGAATAAGTTTTACATCATTTTTTTTTTAAAACTATTTATAAAATCAAAATCAGTAATTTTCTTACATCTTTCAATCAGCAATCTTTGTAGTGATTTCAATTCTTTTATAGGCGGTACACCTTTGGCTAAAGTGCTAAATTCAAAGTTCTATCCTACTTATTCGCCAAAAACGAATCCTATTAGTTTTTGTTTTGTAAATTTAAGTCATAAAAAATCATTTTGACTCACCTCGGTGTTGAATCTAAGCTTTCAGCCATAAATTCTCCGCCTACGGCAATACCCAAAACGTAAGGTATAATTTTGAAAAAATGCATCTAAAAATTTAAATTTGCAAATATTACCAAATTTTGGTAACTTTGGGTAAGTGAATTTAAAACTAAATAAAATGGGACGTAATACATCTGTTTCTTTAGGAAATTATTTTGAGGATTTTGTTGATTCAAAAGTGAGTCAAGGAAGATATAAAAATGCTAGTGAAGTAATTCGCGCTGGATTGAGATTATTAGAAGAAGAAGAAAATAAAGTTCAAATTTTAAAAAATGCAATACAAGAAGGAATTGAAAGTGGAATTGCGAAAGATTTTAATCCTATAAAGCATTTAGAAACACTTAAAGCCACAATGAAAAATAATGGCTAAATATTTCTTTACTAACAAAGCCGTAGAAGACCTTTCTAAAATTTATGAATACACATTTGAATTTTGGTCTGAACCCCAAGCTGATAAATATTATAACGAAATAATTGAATATTGTGAGATAATTTCTGAAAACCCCAATATTGGAAAGAATTACAAAGAAATCGATTCTACAATATTCGGCTTTGTAGCTAAAAAACATATTATTTTTTACAGAATTTTGAATCTTCAAGAAATCGAAATTGAAAGAATTCTAGGAGCAGAAATGGATTTGAAAAACAGAATGAAAGATTAGTCAAACTACACCTAACATGTGTAACTGTGCACAACCCCATTTTTGACGTAAAAACTAAAATATATGACCTCGTTTAAGCCTTTTAAAACGAGATTTGTTTTTGATACTAACTTAACAAGGTAAGAAAAAATATGTGTGGTTGGGGTATAAGTCCCTTCTTTTTGACAAGACATATAACATAACACTTACCCTCTTCTATAATTTGACAAATACCTCCTCCCCATTTATCTTTTAAAGTGACTATAAAAAATACTGCATTTCTACTATAATTTGACAAATACCTCCTCCCCATTTATCTTTTAAAGTGACTATAAAAAATACTGCATTTCTACTATAATTTGACAAATACCTCCTCCCCATTTATCTTTTAAAGTGACTATAAAAAATACTGCATTTCTACTATAATTTGACAAATACCTCCTCCCCATTTATCTTTTAAAGTGACTATAAAAAATACTGCATTTCTACTATAATTTGACAAATACCTCCTCCCCATTTATCTTTTAAAGTGACTATAAAAAATACTGCATTTCTACTATTAGACATTATTATTTTATCTATTGTTTCTACTTTTTTATATTAAATTGTTTTTATTATCAAATAAATAATCATTTTCTACTCCATCAGGCTCCATCCCAGTCGGATCTGTAAACATTATTGGATTATTAAAAGTATAAGTGTAAGGATTCCACTGTGGCATATTTTCCGCTAGCGGATCCACATTCATCCATCTTCCGATAGCTGCATCATAATTCCTAGCTCCGTAATCATAAACATTTAATCCTAGTTCTTCTTGATTCTATTTACCATTGTATTGGTATTTAAAATCTTTCATTAAAGGATCATTCTTTTGATTATAGCCTTTATGGGCTAATCCAAATGGATAATAATTAATCTGCTCAATGATTTCAGATGTTTCTATCTTATTGTTACCGTCTTTATCACTATAAGATAGCCTTACATTACCCAGTTGATCTACATATTGATAGACATATTTATTTGTTTGAAAATCAAAGAACCCCTCTGATGTAGGTATAAAACTTAAAACATTATCTACATATTGAAAACCATTTAAATAATCTGTAGTACTGCTACTTGTACCCTGGATAACTTTTTTTTGTACTTTCTTCCCACTAGCATCATATAGATAAGCAATCTTGTTAGATCCAATGTTTAACTCTACAGGTAAATGTAAAGAATTATAACTAATTTTTGTAATATTTTTATTTCTATCTACTGTTAGATTACCAAATACATCATAGGTATAATCTGCACTAGTTGTGGTATTCCCTTTTTTAAATCCTTCTAAGTTACCACTAGCATCTACTATTTTAGAGAGTTTATTACTTCCTGCTTCATAGCTATAGGTTAAGTTATCTATCTGAGTGACTTTATTGGCTACGGGGGCTCCATTACGGGTTAGTTTTAAAATATTGCCATTCTTATCGTAAGTAAGCTTTTCCCCATAAGGAGTATCATTACTGCTTATAGTTAAATCTGGGTCTTTTAAAGCAGCAAGGGTAAGGCGATTTAAGCGGTCATACACATAACTATAGCCTCTTTTTTTATTATCTAAGGCGCTTGTATAAAGCTGTTCGGTAATATTTCCGTTGTATAATCCAGTAGTCTAAGAACTAGCATAGTAAGAAAAGCGTATTGTAAACAATCGTTTATCAGTTGCTCTTCTTTACGTGTATTGTGGTGGATCTGTCCGCTGCTATAACCAACTTCCAACAACTCATAATCCTAGGCTTTACTATAACAATAGTCGTTAGCGGAGTTAGTGCTAAACAAACCTTTTTTTAAGCTAAAAACATCTTGGTTAAAAAAGTGATGTACTCGGTTTGATCTGCTGGAGCTGTTGTGAGGATAGGTTATTTTCAACTTGTGGCAGGTTTGTGGTAAACCTTTTATATTTTGTAATAACTTCGTGTTTACCTAACTTTTCATAGTTCAGTGCAAACTAAATCACATCATCTGTCGTTCTGCAGGCATAACAATGGTAAAAATTCTTTTCTAAATGCACCTGCAAGCAAGCTGCTTGATCTGCATGAAAAGGACACAACGGCACGTATTGTTCTTCTACACTAAACCGTAGTAATACAGTATGTTACTTAAATCTAAATACTGTTCGATTTCGCTAATTTTCATTACTAAACTTATTTTATGCGATTTTTTCAGCTACAAATAGAAAATACATTTCCTTCTAACACACAAAATGATTTTAATTAATCGCAACTATTTTATAATAACGCAATTTTATTGTATTTTTGTCTGTATAAATACTTCGAATTATGAGCGTTAGTAAAATTAGATAGGATAAAGGTTTGATGCAAAAAGAGGTATCTTCTTTTCTTGATATTGGTAATAGCAGTTACAACAAGTTGGAAAACGGACGCAGAAATTTATCTGTAGATGAACTACAAAAATTAAGTAAGCTCTTTAATCTTACAACTGACCAGATTCTAAACTATGAAAACATCATCCCCGAAGAAGTAACTTTGGAAGATAAACCTGCTTTTTTAAAATTACGTCTTATCAACCAATTAGATGGAGAGGACAAACAAACGGTATTTAAAATTATTGACACTATGCTTGCTAAAAAGAAATTTAAAGACTTCTTTAATAAAAATATAGCAACACTATAAAACTCATAGGTTATGAACACACAAGAATTGCAAAACGATAAACTAAATATTATTCACTGGATTAGTGAATTACAGGATTATTCTGTAATCGAAAAAATTAAAGCGATAATGAGTAAAAACAAAGACGTTTCTTTGACTTTAGAACAAAAAAACGCCATTGACCAGGCTTTGGTTTCCATTGAAGAAAACGGGGCTAAAACCCACGATGCCGTTATGGAACAGACAAGGAAAAAATTCCCAAACTTATTTCAAAAATAGTAATGAGAACGATTCTTTGGTCGCAAACAGCACAAGAAGATTATTGGGACAACATTAACTTTTTACTCAATAAATGGACGGAAAATGAAGCGGTCCATTTTATAAAAGAGGTGGAACAGGTTTTGAACATTCTTAAAGAAGGTAAGGTTACCTTTAAGCCCACAAACTACAAAGGTGCCTACCAAATTACGGTGGTAAAACAAATTACACTTTATTACCACTTAAACTTAAACAACGATATTGAACTACTAAGGTTTTTTAATAATCTCCAAAACCCTGATAAACTTAATTTATAATATCAGAAACGACAGGATTTGCAGCTTGGCGTTTTACTTTATTTATAACGGCCCCTAAAAATGCTAGTGGCAGCTGTTTTTTTTGATTATTAAAAGTAAAAGCACTACACACTAATATAGATTACTTCGAGAAACACGGGATACAAAACAGTGAACTGGATATCCAAACAAAATCCGGAGTATTAGTTAAGCAGCTTTTTTATAATCCATTATTTGGTTAAATTCTTCTATTGTAAGGTAATTTAAGTAAGAATGTCTACGTTTTCTATTGTACCAGGTTTCAATGTATAGGAAAACCTTTGTTTCCATTTGCGTATTAGTAAGCATTAAATTACCATAGATCAGCTCTGTTTTAAAGGATTTAAAGAAGCTTTCAGCTACACTATTATCCCAACAATTAGCTTTTCTACTGATGTTTATACGAATGAAGCTATTTTGTCTATATTTCCTAATAAAAACATTGATTTAGAATATTATTATTTTATGTTACCAACTTATTTAGAATTAGCAGCTACAGAAAATATATATGGAGCTAAAACGCTAAATAAGAAGTTGATAACCAATGCATTAGTTCTTCACCCCCCAAATCAGAACAAGAGAAAACATCTAACTATTTAGACCAAAAAACAGCTACAATAGATGCTATTGTAAGTAATTTAGGTAAACAAATAGAAACATTAAAACAGCTACGTAAAACATTGATCTACGACGCGGTAACAGGTAAAATAAAAGTAGTAGAATAAAAATTACTGCTAATTTTTTAAAAACTCAAGTCCTTATTTAAAAAAGCAATCGAAATTTTAAATAAGGACTTTTTTATTTAAATTAGTAGTTCAAATTTTAAATAAGGATTTTTTTATTTAAATTAGTAGTTCAAATTTTAAATAAGCTTATTTCTTATTTAAAATATAAACAATTACTAAATTATGAAAAACTTTAAATCAGGTACATACATTAATCAAGGGTATTATAAAAGCTTTCAACCTACTGAACTTAATAATCAATGGCTGTTAGACGATATGGAAATACAGCAGCTTTTATCTAAAGCAGACCGTCAAATAGGTCGTTTAGATATGTATTCGGAGTACATTCCTAATATTGATTTGTTTATCAGTATGCACGTAGCCAAAGAAGCTACACAAAGTAGTAAAATAGAGGGAACACAAACCAATATTGAAGATGCTTTTTTGGAAAAAGAAGATTTAGGAGAAGAACGTAGAGACGATTGGGAAGAGGTACATAATTATATCTCTGCAATGAATCAAGCTATTCACCAATTAAATAATTTACCTTTTTCATCTCGTTTAATTCGTGACACACATCGTATATTGTTACAAAGTGTACGGGGTCAGCATAAATTACCCGGAGAATTTAGAACAAGCCAAAATTGGATTGGTGGTGCAAGCATTAATGATGCTACCTTCGTCCCGCCAATACATACATCTGTACCCGACCTGATGGCAGATATTGAAAAATTTGCTCACAATGAAGAAATGTATTTTCCAGATTTATTAAAAATTGCTTTAATACATTATCAATTCGAAACTATACATCCTTTTTTAGATGGTAATGGTCGTGTTGGTAGATTATTAATTACATTGTACTTAGTGGATAAACAAATTTTAAAAAAACCTATATTATATTTATCCGATTTTTTTGAACGCAATAGATATTTATATTATGATAATTTAATGCGTGTACGTACACACAATGATATAAAACAGTGGTTTAAGTTCTTTTTAGTAGGTGTGATAGAAACAGCTAAAAAAGGAATTGAAACATTTGATGCTATTCTAAAATTGAAAAAAGAAAAGGAAGAAACTATACAAAAGAATAGTATACGTAGTCACCATTTATTAAACATTTTAGAGAAACTATATCAAAAACCAATTATCAATGCTACACAGGTGGTAGAGATTACAGGAGTATCTATGCCAACAGCATACAAAATACTAGATGAATTACAACAATTCGGGATTCTAAAAGAAGTAACTGGAGGTAAAAGAGGTCAAATATTCATGTTCGAACCTTATATTAGATTATTCTAAAAGCTAAATTAACCATATGAAAGAACTCGACTTACAAAATAAATACTTAATCCATTTTTTCTGCGAAAGAAAAGATGGTTTACAATACAAAGAAGCTAAAGCAAATACCGTTTCACCCAAATTCTTTATCACAGAAGATTTAAAATACTTTATTTCATAATCATCACTCAACAAAACATGTCCCATAATAGATAATGTCATTCCCTTGTAAAAATTTGCTTTGGGGAGTTTCGCAACTCACAATGGAAATTATACAGCACAGTATAGAAAGGGAGTGTAACATGAACTGTGTCATCTCCTGTTTCCAAGCCTTGGGGCTTAAGCCCCAAGGCTTGGAAACAGGATTTTTTTTTACGGCTGTAATCTATCCCCAAATTTAATATAAAGCTGAGACATTGTCAAGCCCCAATTGCGAATAGGCATAGTCCATTTTTTAGATACATCTTTGATGGCTAGATAGACTAGTTTTAAT
>NZ_JBTXLS010000059.1:0-15689 GCF_054871665.1 Myroides sp. LJL115
AACCTGTGAATTTTAAAAAACAGGTAAATATAAACAGAAAGAGGTAAACTATAAAAGCGATTGCTTTTAATAGTTTACCTCTTTACTTTAAGCTTCTATTTTAAAAAGGGACTTTTTCAGTGCCCTCTAAAACTTCAGGTTATTGTTTTTTATCTGTGTATAGAGATCCGTTATATCTATATGGTGTGTTATATTGTATTTTGTTTTGATATTGGTGTCCAATTTAGTTTTTAAGACGTATACTAATTTACCAAAATAAACTCCATAAAAAAACCCAACTTTACATTTTTGGGTGTAAAATTGGGTGTTTATGCTTTAACTGATTAAGTATCAGTGTTTATTGCGGAGAAAGAGGGATTCGAACCCCCGGACCTGTTACAGTCAATAGTTTTCAAGACTACCGCAATCGACCACTCTGCCATTTCTCCAAGGTTATTCCTTTGGTCTAACTGAGTGCAAATATAGTTGCAAATACTGGGCTTTGCAAGGTTTTGAACGTAAAAATAAATAATTATCTACGTCTTTTTTATAAGTGCTTTATTATGTGTTTATTAATGGTGTGTGTGTTTAGTAATTATTTTTTTGGATTTACCTACTAAACCATTTTAAAGGTAGCCACAGCCAAATTTTTAGCAGAGATAAGCATATAGTAAAGAGCTTTAATAACTATAATTCGAATTATGTTATAGTAGAAGCGTACAATTATAGTTTATGATTTCAATAGATATTTTTTTAAATAGGAGTAAGGCTTATTTATTGTTTTGGGTTTATTATATAAGTTATGCTAACCACTTTTAAACTCCAGAGTCTAAGGGTTTGCTTTGCTAATAGACTGCCATATTTTTCTTGAATTATTAAAATGTCTGTAAAGGAGCGTACAAAATTTACCCAATTATTATTTTTGGAATCCTTTACTAGGAAGTAAAACCCAGGATCACCATATCTTTTGCCTGAACAATCTAAGATTAACTCTTTATTTTGTCCTACACTTGGTTTAAGAAGTACAGTTGCATTTCCCATTGGTAGGGGAAATACTGCTTTGATACAGGTCTTTTTGCCAGGCAATATGCAAGTTGTATATATTCCTGAATAGATAACTTGGCCACTATTTATTTTTTTTCTTAGCCAAATAGTATATTTAATTTCTTTGGTTTTTAAGTCTATTAATTGAATGATTTCGCTACTTAGTTTTTCTTGATCATTATTTTGTAATGGAATATTAAGTTGATCAATTCTTTTGCTGAAAAGGCGATTAACTATTAAACCGAAAAATCTAAAAAAAGGATTCCATTTAACTTCTAATGAAATATCAAACTTGGAGGTTTGTTCATAAAAATCAATTACTTTTTTGGATAAATTTTCTAACTGTTCTTGCTTTAAGTTCAATTGCTTAATTGTGCTAAACAGACCTAAGGAGGTTACATTTCTATTAATGGATAATTGTTCTTTCTTTGCTAATTGGTGGATAAATTCTTCCCCTATGCCATTTAATTCTCCAAAAGGACCATTTAGCCAGTTGTCTTGCAAAGCATTGTATCTACGACCTGTAGAAATTACCCATTGTTGTGTAAGTACATCTTGGAGGTTTTGTAAGCGGTAGGCTAAATTCATAATTAGATAGTTCTCTTGGGTAGGTAATCTTTTTTATCTTTCCATACCCCATGTTCTGAAATAGGTGAAAATCGAAGCGTAGTGAATTCAAAATGGAAATCTTTTCGATCTCTCTCTTTCATTGCCTTTGCATGGTCTTTAGGTTTATCTACTTTGGAATGTCCATGAACCATTTGTAACATTTCTTTTTGTGAGTTCCAGATCGAAAAAGTGGAGATTAGGTTAGGATAACGTATAGATGCTAAAGACAAAGTAGTAGCATAATGATCACGTACTAGTTTTTCTACAGGTCTGCCCCAACGTAAAAATCTAGGTATTTCTCTATATTTCATCCTAGCTAGAGTAATGGCAACCACTGGTTGATTATCCGTAGTTGTTTCCGTAGTTGTTTGTGGAATAACAAAGTTTGAAATTGCACCCCATTGTCTAATAAATTTTAGTTTTATATACCAAGATTTGGATAGTTTTTTACCAAATGCATGAGATTGTAGGAAGTTAGTGAACGAAGTTTCATCTTGCCATTGGGCAAACACCACAAGATTTGTTGAAAATAATCTTGTTGCAGAAAACACACTGGATCCTAGCTGCATAGCAGTCATAGTTTGTGAATGAATTAGTCCATCTATTTTAGATTTATTCAATGGAAAAAAGACGTTTTTTAAAGCCTGAAAAAAGGGTAGCTTTATTAAGTGGTAAGTAAATAAATAGGGACTGTTGCTTTGATTCATTAGGTGTACGTAGGTTCTTATATATTACACAACTCGGTAGAGGAAACAAACAAGCTAAGCCATGTTTTTAAAGTCCTACTTAAGAAGTGTATTGTATTAAATTACCACTAATATAGCTTTTTTTTGTAGGTTATAGATACAAAAATTTCTTGTTAGTTGCCTAATTAATACTAAAACTATAGTAAGGAGACCTATAAAACAATACCCTACTAGGGTCAATTTTTCCTACTAGGGTATTGTTATGGTTGTTTTCTATCACCTTTTCTATTTTAATAAGATATCCTTTAAATCTTGATAACTGCTAATTGGTGTGGCAATTTTTGGGTTTTCGTATAATTTCTGAAGTTCCTGTGGGATTTCTACCTCTATGTTTAAACATTCATTAATTACATTATCAAACTTAATTGGATGTGCTGTTTGTAAAAAGACTCCATGATAGTCTTTGTTAGATTTTTGGAACTTCTCTAGACCTAGAAAAGCAACTGCAGAATGTGGGTCTAATATTTGACCTGTTTTTTGATAGTGTTCTTTTATTTTTTGTTTTGTTTGTAGATCACTAAAACTATAAGCACTTACAGAGCTTTTTACTTCTATGTCTTGTTTTTCAAATAATTCCATTACTCTAATCCAGTTACTTGGGTCACTAACATCCATGGCATTGGAAATGGTAGGTTGTGTAGGGTTAGGTTTATACTGCCCATCTTCTAAATAACGAGTAATTGTGTTATTGGCATTTGTGCTAGCAACAAAATGATCTATAGGTAAGCCCATTTTTTTTGCTAATAACCCAGCGCATATATTCCCGAAATTTCCACTAGGAACACTAACCACTAAGGGCTTGTTTACCTGTTTTAACTCCTTATACATAATAAAGTAATAAAACATTTGACTTAGCCATCTAGATATATTAATAGAGTTTGCTGAAGTTAAATTTAGATCCTGAAACTCAGGATCTAAAAAAGCCTTTTTAACCATAGTCTGACATAAATCAAAATCACCTTCTACCTCTAGGGCTGTAATATTATGCCCTAGTGTTGTCAATTGTTTTTCTTGTAAGTCACTTACTTTTGCTTTTGGGTATAAAATAATTACCTCTACACCTTTTTGTTTATAGAATCCATGAGCAATTGCTCCACCTGTATCTCCTGAAGTAGCTACTAAAACGCGTATTTTCTGTTTGGAGTCTTTCACAAAATGCTTTAAACATCTAGACATAAATCCAGCGCCAACATCTTTAAAGGCTAGGGTAGGACCATGAAATAACTCTAGTGTATGACACTTTGGATCCACTGGTTTTACAGGTAGTGGAAAGCTTAATGTTTGTGCAACGATTTGCTCAAGAGTATCTTGGTCAATGTCTTTTCCTACAAAAGGTTGTATTACCTTTAGGGCTATCTGTTCATTGGAGTATTGTTCAATATTATCTATAAAGTCTTTATCCAAAGAAGGTATGCTTTGAGGAAAGAAAAGTCCTTTATCTTTAGCAAGTCCTAAAAGGACTGCCTCTTTAAAGCTTGCTTGAATATCTGGATTGTTTAGGCTATAGTATTTCATGGTAATTCTTTTATTCCTTGTTGGTTAATAGGGGATAGGTGTAAATTAAAATCTAGTTGTTTTTCACGGGCAATGTTTTGCATGGACTCGGCTACTTTTTGGGCTGTTTCTTGTGACTTACACAGGGCATATATAGATGGACCCGCTCCAGATATACCTGCTCCTAAAGCGCCATTTTCAAGGGCTTTTTCTTTGATTAAGTCATAAAACGGGATAAGCATAGAGCGTTTGTGTTCCACAAATTCATCTTTTAATGAGCTTTTAATTAACTCGTAATCCTTTGTGTATAATCCTGCTACAAACCCTGCTAGATTACCACATTGTATAGTAGCTTTTTTCAAAGAAACTTGCTGATGTATAACAGCTCTTGAATCCTTTGTTTTTAGTTCTATTAAAGGATGTAATACCACAAGGAATAAATCCTCTGGGCTAGGGATACTTATTACTTTTAAAGGGTCATAACTTTGAATTAAAGTAAAATTTCCAAGTAAAGCCGGAGATACATTATCGGCATGTTCAGCTCCACTTGCTAAAGCCTCTCCCTTCATAGCAAAAGCAATTAAGTCTTGTTTTTCTAAGGGATAACCACATAGAGCATTTAAAGCATATACTGCTCCGGCTGCAGAAGCAGCGCTTGAGCCTATACCGCTACCTGGCTTTATATTTTTCTCTATTGTAATTTCTATTCCAAAATCAGGTTGTAAATGTTCCATTAAGGCTAAAGCTGCCACTGATGCTACATTGCTTTGAGGATCAAGAGGTAAGTTAGCCCCAATAATCTCTTTAATGACCACTTTTTTCTCTGCTATTTTTTTCACGTGCATTACATCTGCAACATTGTCTAAACATGTTCCTAATACATCAAAACCACACGATAAATTGGCCACAGTTGCGGGGCATAATATTTTTATTTGTTCCATCTCTACACTAATTTGTTTCCAATTCTTATTACATCTGCAAACAATCCTGATGCAGTTACTTCTTTTCCTGCTCCAGCACCTTTTATAATTAAAGGCTCTGGGTTATACCTATTTGTAGACAATAGAATAATATTGTCTTTCCCCTCTAGATTGTAATAAGGCTCATGGATTGCTACTTGTTCTAGTTTTATTACTGCTTTTTGCTCTTCAAAAGTGGCCACTACTTTTAAACGAGCATTATTTTGTTGGGCTTTTAAATAAAGGTCTCTAAAGTAAGGCTCCTCTTGTTCTAAAGCCTGTATGAATTCTTCTACGCTTTTTGTATGTAAGCAACTCTGTGGTAAAAAGCTTTCAATTGCTATATCCTGTTGTTCTATGCTATAATTGGCCTCTCTTATTAAAATCATTATTTTTCTTTGGATGTCCACTCCGCTTAAATCCAAAAATGGATTTGGCTCTGTGTAGCCGTTATCTTTTGCCTTTTGTACTACTTTGGCAAAAGACTCTGTTGCATTATACTCATTGAAGATAAAGTTCAAACTTCCACTTAAGACTGCTTGAATTTTTAGTACTTTATCTCCAGAGGCAATCAGGTTTTTGATAGTATCTATAATAGGTAACCCTGCACCAACGTTTGTTTCATATAAAAAAGGAGCATTGTGTTTTTTAGACAGAGCTTTTAGTTCTTTATAATAGGCCATATCTAAGGAGTTAGCTATTTTGTTACAGGTAACAATAGCAATGCTGTTTTTTAAAAATTGCGGATAGCTAAGGGCAACTTCTTGATTGGCTGTATTATCTACAAATACGCTATTTCTAAGATTAAGGGATTTAATTCGCTCGATAAAGAGCTTCTGATCCATTTTTTGGTCATCTGAAAATGGATTTTTTATGTTTTCTTTGTTGAATCCATCTACATTAAAAGCCATTTTCTTAGAGTTTGCTAAACCTATAATGCGAACATTTATTTTGAAATTCTCTAATAAATAGTTCTGTTGTTTTAGGATTTGTTCTACAAAGTCATACCCTACATTTCCAAGCCCCATCACAAATAAATTCAGCTGCACGCTAGCTTGCTCGAAGAATTCTTCGTGTAATATGTTCAAAGATTGAAAGACATCCTTTTGATCAATTACCACAGAAATATTATTCTGAGAAGCTCCTTGAGCAATAGCGCATATATTAATGTTGTTACGACCTAAAGCACTAAACATTCTACCAGCTACCCCTGTGTTTTCTTTAATTTGGTTTCCTACTATTGCAACAATAGATTTGTCTTTTTCTATGCGTAGTGGCTTTACCTTTTTCTCTTTAATTTCTGTAGCAAATTCTACATTAATTAGAGCTTGAGCTTTTAAGGCATGTTTTTGTAAAATAGCAAAACATATCGAGTGTTCTGAAGAGGCTTGAGTGATAAAAATAACGTTGATATCCGCTTTACTTAATTGCTCAAATAAGCGCTTGGAAATGCCAGCTACTCCAACCATTCCTGGTCCCTCTAGAGTCAAAAGTGCTAAGTTGTCAATATTGGAAATCCCACTTATTTCATTGCAATTTAAAGACTTATCTTGGCTAACAATACTTGCTTTACCATAAGGGTCAAATGTGTTTTTGACCAGTAAAGGAATATTCTTATGTAAAAGAGGTATTAGTGCACTAGGGTATAAAACTTTGGCTCCAAAGTGAGATAACTCCATGGCTTGGTCAAAGCTTATGTGTGGTAAGATAGAGGCTTGTTTTACCATTGCGGGATTTGCAGTATAAATGCCATTTACATCTGTGTATATCTCTACATTTTCTACCATAAGAGCGCTACCTAAGATAGTTGCTGTGTAATCTGAACCGCCTCTTCCTAAAGTAGTTACTTGATTTTCATGGGATTTAGCGCAGAACCCTGGCATTAAGTAAATAGCATGGGAGTGAGAGCAGAAAAATCTTAGAATAAGCGCATTTGATTTCTCAAAGTCCACTTTAGCATTGGAGTATTTTGCATCTGTTTTGATCAAATCCCCACTATCTAAACAGATACTATCTTTATCCAATCCAACCAATACTTGGTTGATTAAGTAGGCGCTTAGGTTTTCTCCATAGGATAAAATTAGATCTTCTACTCTAGGGGATAATTCTTGCAAAAGAAAACATCCTTGAAGAATTGCCTCTAGATTATTTAACTCACATAAGATGTGACTCATAACACTAGGTTGAAGATTAACCGGAATTAATTCTTTAACTATTTCTAGGTGTTTTTGAGTAATATTTTGTAAGTCTTCTAGGTAAGAATTATCCTTATTACTTGCTTTTATACTGGCTATTTGTAATAAATCTGTCACTCCTTTTAGTGCGGAAACCACTACAACTACTGGTTTATCTATTTGTAAAATAATGTCTATACAACGTTTTATATTTTTTGCATTGGCTACCGAAGAGCCACCAAACTTTATAACTTTCATGATGTTTTTTTGTTAAATGAGTATAAGTAAAGATGTAATCTACTCACATTCAGCATGTAAGAGATTAATAATGCAGGCGTATAGGTATACGACCACATAATATGGCTATATGTAAAAAAATCCCCCTACTACGGGGTGGTGGTAGTTGTGGTTGACAATGTAGTTGTCAAAGAAAAGGTGGTTACAAAAAGAGTTGTAACATTATAGAAATAAGTAGCCGCATCACTGTTAGAAGTGATGTTCATAAATGGGTTATATGAATAATTATTGGCTCTCATTGTCCTGCGAAGATAGAAACTAATTTTAAATACAAACAAGTTTTTTTAACATTTTTCTTAAAATTAAATTTTATATCCTGTAGGAAAGTAGTGTAACTAACTTATATTCAATTAATTAGTTATTTTTAAAATAATGCGGTTTTTTAAGTTTAAAAAAGCAGTAGAATGCCTTAATGTCCTTGGTTTGTTTTATTATTTGCAGATATGCGCTTATTTGAGATAATAATTTCATAGAGATAGATAGCCTTTTGTCTAAGTTAAAAGGAATATTATAGTAGTTAAATTGCTTTTACTTCTTTCTGAAATTAACTATTTCTATGATCAAGCTCTGAAAACCTTTGTCTTTTAGTCCTGATTTTAGGACAGTGGTCCTTTTTACTTTTTCTATTAAAAGATAAATAAATACTCTTACCTATTAAAAGTATCATATGTTTTTTTAAACAATGAATGTCTAAAGGGAAATTTGAAAATTTATAGGTTGCTTAATCTCTATTGTAATGTTCTTTCTATGTCTAAATACAGCCTATAAGTTTTTGTATACACCTGTATAAGCATTATGGGTTAATGGTAATTATCAAGGAATACACGGCAGGATGAGGATATTTTCAAGAAATTACAGTAGTGTTATTATCAAAAAAGTGATGTTATTTGGTTTTGTCTTTCCATCTAGACCCTTAATAATAGGAAAAAGAATCGTGTAGGTTGGAGAGTTGAATCGTGTTCCCTTTTTATTTCAGGGGGTGGTGTTTTTTATTCTATAGTAATAGATTGTTTGCTGAAAAACACTTTACTGGTATTTATTTAGCTTGAGCGAAATGTTAATTTTACAAATTTTTTAATATAAAATGTTTTATTTATGTTAAATTACGTATATTTTCAATGTTGTTTAGAAGTGCGATGTTTTTTAGTGAATTGTTTATAGTAAATAAATACTATGTTTTATTTCTCCGCCACATTATGGAGGAGAATGTTTTAGAAGTTGTTTTATATATAGTGACATAAATTATGGAAAAGAGAATTATTTTATTTTTGTTAATGTTTTGTTCTTTAATGGGATTTAGTCAGTCAGGGATTAATACGGTTAATGTTAATCCTTTTGCTGCTTTACATATTGAATCTCTCCAAAGTAACCAAGGGGTGTTAATTCCTCGGCTAACTACTGCACAAAGAGATAGCGTTATTGTAAATGAACAAACCGAAGACGGTCTTACTATTTTTAATATAGATCAAGGATGTCTTAATTTTTGGAACAAAGACAGTAAAAGTTGGAAGAGTGTTTGTGGTGAACTGGGATTTAGTGAATTTACCATATTAGAACCTGTTACGGTTTATGGGCTTTATAGGTCCAAAATTAGTTTGGATAATAGCCATTTTGTACAATTTAAAGTCCAAGTAGATAAACCAGGCTCTTATGAATTATTGGCAATCAGTGATCAGGATAATGGTTATTCATACTTAATACAAGGAGATTTTCCAACAACAGGTGTTTTTAATATACAAATGCCAGCCCAAGGAACGCCAATTAATCCTACAGGAGAAACTAACTTGGATAAATTTACCATATATAATAATGGTAAGGCTAACAATGGGGCTGCGCCTGGGGTAACTTTTAATGTAGAGGTTGTGGATTCGAGTAAAAAACCGGCTTTTAAAATGCTGTGCGCTCAAGCAACTGTTCACGGCTTATATTACTATAATAGACCTACTACTGCTTCCAATTATATAGAGATCTCCTTAGAGGTAGATGCTTCGGTTAACAATGTAATAGGAGCTACCTATGAAATTACCTCCGACACAGTAGATGGGATAAGCTTTTTTGGTACTGGCAAAATTACATCTACTACTATGCGCGTTAGATTATATGCAAGTGGGATTCCAACTAGTTCTACTAATAAAATAATTACTTTAAAGAGTAATAGTCAAACTTCTAATGCAACATGTAGAGTTGAGGTGGTTATGACTATCCCAAAGAAAAGACTATTGAGTATAGGGGCAAGTGCAAGTGGTTTTGGTTATAATTTCGCTGGAAATGCTGCTAGTAATAAACTTATAACAAGTCAGATAAATTATGGTACCCAGGCCGATAGCAAGGTAGCTTTTGAAGGATGGGATGAAATTATTAATGGAGGTAATAATCCAACGGAGGCTGCACTTAGAGGATGGTTAACAGGTAGTAATCCAGTTGATATTGTAATTATTGGGTATTCTTGGATAATGCGTGAAGGCCATGCGGTTTTGCTTGCGGATTATATGAGACAAGGAGGGGTAGTATTGGCCTTTACCCAGGCCAATACAGGTTCAAAATGGCTGTTTAAACATGTCTTTGGACAAACAAATATTGGAGTAGTTAATGGCGCCGGACCTGGTGGTACTTATGTATTTAGCGGACTTAATGATCCAGTTCTTTTAGGGCCATTTGCAGACATAAGAGAGAAGTACTGGGGAGAAGATGCATCTATTACCAATATTGCAGTGGGTATCGATACTTCAGAAATATTTATTTATTCTAATCAATACAATACACAAGAGACAGAAAGTCAGAATAATCGCTACAGTAAAGGTGTGACTGCTTTTAGACATCGTAGTCTAAACTTTATTTGGGTAGGAGATGGAGGATTTAATTCCCATTCGCAAGGAAACAGCTCTAATATTATTTGTCCTTTTGTATTGAATAATAACAATTCTCCAGCAGTAAAAGCTACTTATGGTAGCGGATCAAGCAGCAGACGTGTTCCTGTTCATAATGCTTTTTTTACAGCAAATGCAATTGCATGGGCATTGAAGCAAACAGAAATTAATGGTATTAACTCAGGAAAATTCTAAAAATATGAAAATCAAGCAACTTATAAATAAATTTATTACAACACTATTTTTGTTTTTATTACTTCCAATTATAGGTTTTGCACAAACGGGAATACATACGCAAAATGTTAGTGAGAATGTAGTTTTGCAAATACATTCGCATGATAATAACAAAGGGCTTTTATTGCCGCGTTTAACAACAGCACAAAGGGATCAAATACCTATGACTTTGGAGCATAATGGAATGATGATTTTTAATTTAGATGAGTCTTGTATTAACTATTATATAGCTGGTAGTATGGAATGGCAAAGCGTTTGTGGTCAACCTGCAAATGCTGAATTTACCGTAACTAATTGTAATAACATTCAAGTAAGTGGGGTGTATACTCAAGAAGAAAGCCTTTTTAAGGACCATTTTATTACTTTAGAAGTTGAGGTGCAAAAGCCTGGAAGATATTCTATTGTAGCTTCTTCTAGTCCAGGGAATGGCTATTATTTCCAAACTAGTGGTAAGTTTTTAAATACAGGTAAGTTTACTATAGAAGTACCTGCATATGGTACACCTATCCTTGGGCAAGAAGATACCTTTGAGATCTTATTAAATGGACAGACTTCTAATGGAGGTGGTTCAGGGTGTAATTTTAAAGTAAATGTAGTGGATAAGGAACTTTTGCCTATGTACAGAATGGTATGTAATACAGCAGAAGTATTTGGAGCATATAAACTTCACCAACCATTAAATAACTCCAATTATATTAAGATTACTTTAGACGTAGAACCAGAGGCTATCGGTGCTATGTATGAGATACATACCGATGAGATTGAAGGTATTTCTTTTCATGGAAGTGGAGTGATTAATTCATATACTCAAGAGGTAATCCTTTATGGACAAGGTACTGCTTATTCAGTGGAGAATAAACGCTTTACTTTAACTAGTAATAGTCAGAAAACTTCTTTGACCTGTGCGGTTGATTTGAAAATGATTGTACCTGGAAAAAGGTTATTGACTATAGGTACGGGAAGAGATAGTTTTGGCTATAATTTTTCAGGTACAGCTGCGAGTAATAAGCTAATTACCGAGCCAAGAAATTATGGTACACTTGACAATAGTGTAGTATATTTTGAAGGATGGAAAGAGATAGTGGGTTGGGAGCCTTTGCAAGTATCAGAAAGGAATCTAACAGATGCTCTTTTAAGTTCTACTCCTTTTGATATTGTAATTCTAGGTTTTAGTTATTCGATGAATGAGGCAGAAGCTGCTGTATTGGCCGAGTATATTAAAAGAGGGGGAGTATTACTCTCCTACACAGAATCAACAGGCGGTATGGAAAGATTTATTCGCGCTTTAACTGGGGATCAAACCCTGAAGACAAACTCTGGAGGAGGAGCTGGAACGGTCTATCGTTTTACTTCTACAAATGATGATATTTTAAATGGACCTTTTGGTGATATACGAGGGAAGTACTGGGGGGAGGATGCCTCTGTAACGGTTGTTATTCCTAACCTTCCTCAAAGTGATTTTGAGATTTATTCAGGTAGTTTTAATTATAGTAGGAATACTGAATCTACCACTTTAGGAAGAGTTGGTGCTACCGCGTTTCGCCATAAGAGCTATAATTTCATTTGGGTAGGAGATGGAGGGTTTAACTCTAATAGAGTGGCACATTCTGCTACAATTTGTCCTTTTGAATTAGATAGTAATAATTATCCTATTAAAGATACTGCCTATGGAAATGGGTCTACTAAATTCGATGTGCATAATTCTATTTTTACGGCAAACGCGATTGCATGGGCTATTTATCAGTCAGAAGTAAATGGAATTAATAGTTCTATAGGTAAGTTTTAAGATTTTGAAAAAAAAAGAAAATATGAATAGAATTCTATATATAATTGTTGCTTTTTTGTTTTTTACAAATAGCTTCTCGCAAACGGGAATAAATACAACTAATGTATTGGAAAATGTTGCTTTGCAGGTGGATTCTTCTAATAAAGGTATCTTAATACCCCGATTAACCACTGCTCAAAGAGACGCAATTGACATTGATGTTAAGCCAATTAATGAGGGATTAATCATTTATAATACAGATGAAAAATGTATTAATTATTATAGTTGGAGTTTAAACCAATGGCAAAGTGTATGTGGTTATAATTCAAGAGCTATTTTTCAAGTCAACTGTAATAGTATACAAATTAATGGAAACTATAAAAGTGCTAACTCTTTAGATGATTCCCATTACATTGATGTAGTTGTGGAGGTAACTACCCCTGGAGTTTATGATATAGGTATACGTCCAAAGAATGAAAATGGATATTATTATGCTCTAAAAGGAGAATTTATAACAACTGGTACAATAAAACTTCGTTTACCTGGATCTGGTATACCTACCACAGCAAAAGTAGATGAGTTGGAGATTTTTACTAATGGAACCCCACAAATACCTACTTGTTCTATAAGTTTGACAGTGTTAGATGGAAGTATCACCTCTGATTTTGCGATGGATTGTGGCTCAATAAAGGTAAATGGCTTGTACCAAGTAGATCAACTATTAGATGCTAGTCACACCATTGAGTTTTATATTGATGTGCAAAGTAGTGCTATAGGTGGGGTGTATGAGTTTTCAACTACAACCATTGGAGGAATAAACTTTAGTGGTAGTGGAACCTTAACTCAATCTAGACAGTTGATTACTCTACAAGGTAAGGGAAGACCCAATAAGCCCCAAGACATTGCTTTAGTGCTTAGTTCTAATAGTACATCACAAGCGAAAACTTGTTCCTTTGAGGTGACAGTGGCTAAATTAAAGAAGAAAATTCTTCTCTATGGAGATAGCTCAAAGGCTAATAACATCACTAATACTTCCTCCTTAGGGCATTTATTGTTAACTTCTGAGAACAACTTTGGTCTTTTAAGCTCTAGTACAGTTAAGTTTGAAGGTTGGGAGATAGTAAATGGTAATGGTAATTATGATTTTACTGGTAATTTATCAAAAGCAAATAATCCACCGGATATTGTTTTTATCCATGGAAATGTGCCAAATACTCCTGCAAATCTAGATGCTATTACTCAATATTTATTTGATAATGGAGTGGTTATTTATATAACTAATGAGAGAGATTTTTTAGTTAACTTGACTTCAAGATTAACTAGCTTTTCAAACTTAACGCCTGCTGTAAGTGCTGCACAGAATTCTAGTGTATACAGTTTTCCAAATTACGCTATCACTCCACTAAATGGAAAATTTGCAAAACTTGCTTCAAAACATTGGGGAACTCAAGGAGACCTTACTAAACTACTAATAGCAGAATTGCCAGATTTTTATAATTTTTCCACACAAGTGGATGAGTCTGTATATGTTGCACCAGTACCAGATCCACCGACACCTCCAGAGGATCAAGATCCAAGTCAAGATCAAGGTAACTCAGCACCAGAATCTAATTTACCGGCATATATGAGCATGTATCTAAATAAACAGTATAATTTATTCTGGATTGGACAAGAAGACTTTATTTCAAGTCCACAGGGTGGCGTAACTCAGGCATTTGCATTAGATGCTCAAAATCGTCCAATTTCTCAAAGCAATTTTGGTCATGATGTTAAATTTGAAGTCTATAACTCTGCTTTCTTAGCCAATCTGATCCAATGGGCTATAGAGGAGTCTGAAAAAAATGGAATTAATAAATAGTATTTTAAAGACAAGAGTCCCTTACTTTGGTAGGGGACTCTTATTTTTTATAACATAAACTCTATGGGATACTCGACCACTCCACTAATGTCTTTTAAAGTATTAGGTTGTAGTTCTATCACCATACAATTTTCTTTAGGTACATCAAATGGTAGGCTAATATTATGTAAATGACATAATTGGTATCCAAATCTAGGGTAGTAGTTTTCATGACCAAGTAGAATAATACAGGAAAAACCCATCTCCTTGGCCTTTTGATGAGCTGCCTCTATAAGAGCTTTACCTACTCCTAAGGCTTGGTATTTTGGCAATACAGCTACAGGGGCTAGAGCTAAAGCTTCAAAGCTATTATTTGAACTATTAACCTTTATCTTTGACAATAGGATATATCCAAGAATCTCATTGTCTTTTCTAGCAATTAAAGAAAGCTCGGGTATATGATCTTTACTATTGATTAGTCTTTCTACCAAAAATTGTTCTTTATGATCACTCATTACCTCTTTTTCGAAGGCTTGCTGGATTAAGTGATACACTTGACTATACTCTTTTGGAGTGCATTTTTCTATGGTACAATTCATGTGTTTTAATTTTCACAAAGATACTTCTTTACTTGCAAAAAAATATAGAGTTTAAGCAACTTAGTTGAAAAGGATTACCAGTCAATTTTAGTTGATAAATTGTACTTTAACTTTTGTAATGTTCTTAAAAGGGAGTGTAACACGAACTGTGTTATCTCCCATATATAACATATTTAAATAAGAAACATATATTGGCTGTGTCTAATAGAGTTTAATACCAAATTAAAATTTATTTGATAAACTCAGATATTGCCTTTCTATTTTGTAAAGTATATTTAAATGGTTTTGTTGATTTATCTTCAACCAATAAACCTAAACACTTTATCTTCTTTACCATATACATAATGTATATAATCAGCGACATGCGATCTTACTGTTACGTATCTTTCATGCGTTCCAATAGCGTATTCTTTAAGATACGAGTTTAAAGATTTCATCGTTATGCTTTTGGAATTCTTCTAAAACTTTTGCCTTACTAGTTTCTTTGCCTTGGATATAATCGATAAGCACAAAAGTAGTAATAGGCTATTTATTGCTTAAGAGTTCTACTTTGTAGTTGGTAATCTTAGATATGATTGTATCTAAGATGTAGTTTAGTGTTTTAGCATCTTCTTTAGGGCCATTAGCACGACCTGCTTTTTGGTTCCATCTTTTGATATCCCATTTATAACTAAGAGAAGTCTCTTTGCCAACACCATCTACTGTGATTCTAAGATAAACACCTCTTAAATCACTTTTCTCTCTATTGGATTTAAGAAAGGGATTAATTGACAACTGTTTTTCTAAGCTAATTCAACTGTTTTTAACTATGAATAAATGTCGAATTAAAACACCTAAAATCACAGTATAAAACTCTCTGGCACCCTTTGACGTCTGGGTTTGCTAAGTTAAAAGATGCGCATCACTTGAGTGCCTTTTTTTGTGCACCGAATCCGAATAATTTTAGGTGCACTTTTGAGGATCAGGTACAAAACTTGGGGAGGAAAAGATAAAATAATATCTTTGTGTTATGATGGACAGCAAAGAATTACTAAAATTAATCCTACCAGAGTACTTGGTAGAGCATTTCAATATTACTAAAGTAG
>NZ_JBTXLS010000060.1:0-15021 GCF_054871665.1 Myroides sp. LJL115
ATTAAAACTAGTCTATCTAGCCATCAAAGATGTATCTAAAAAATGGACTATGCCTATTCGCAATTGGGGCTTGACAATGTCTCAGCTTTATATTAAATTTGGGGATAGATTACAGCCGTAAAAAAAATCCTGTTTCCAAGCCTTGGGGCTTAAGCCCCAAGGCTTGGAAACAGGAGATGACACAGTTCATGTTACACTCCCGTTATTTCAAGCTTTTGTATTTGATGCTTTCTCTTGTTTTACTGTGAATAGAAAAAACTCTACTTCAAAAAGAGACAACGCACTGTTTCTAATTGCACTTTGCTTAATGGATTAATCCAAACAGGTTTTAATTATTTATTTTATTTGTTTGCGTATAAGCTTTGTATAAAACTTTTTTGATGTTGGCTAAGAATTTTATCTTATAACAATCCATAATACCATCATAAATAATTTGCCCTTTAAAGAGAAGAATAATGAAGGGAAGTATAGTAGGATAATCTGGAACCCAATCATCAAGCTTGTCATTTAATGCTATGACAGCATAGAATTTACCATTATTTATACTCTGTCCAAGAGCATGTTTGGATAAACCTTTAAGAAGGATAAATCTTCCTGTACTATTTTTTAGGAAAACATGTAAAATTGCTAATTATTCTTCTGTAATTTCTGCTTCACCCTCCATATAATCCTTTAGAAGCTCTTTTAGCTTTTCTAAAAAAGCTTGTCGATATAAGTATTTAATTTGTCTTTACCTATATGAAAGTACTTTAGGAGCTCCTTTAGCATCAAGCTGTGGTAGAGCTTTGTTTTTTACCTGTAAAGAGGATTTTTTAGATAATAATAAAGAGGAATTTATAGTTGTTAATTCTGCTACTTCTTAAAAAAATAGCTGACGTGATGCACCATTTTGAACTTTTAGACAGTAGGAAATTAACCGAAAGCTAACTTGAAAGATGAAATAAAGAATAAGTTTGCTTTATTTTTGAAATTTTTTAATTAAACGTAAGCTTTTGATTATTAGTAATTTATATTGATATTATCGAGGTGAAATAAAATAAAAAACAATAAAAATGAATTTTAAATTTTGACAAGAAGAATTTTTATATACATTTGCCTTATACAAATACGACAAAAAATGTTTTCAAATAAATTACATCATCATCATCATTTTCACTTGCACTCAAAGCGAGCAGATAATGTTGTGATGTTGTAACAAATAAAATAACTAATTATCCCGTTTGAGTTCTCAAACGGGATTTTTTGTTTTTATACGCATTTGTATAGTCTTACTTTCCTGTTTGTTAATTTAAAAGGGTTTTAAAAATATTAAAACGATGAGTAAATTAACTTTAGCCATTCAAAAAGGTGGCAGATTAAGTGAAAAATCTTTAGAACTTCTTAAAGAATGTGGCATAAAGATTCCCTATGGTGCAGGTAAATTAATTGCACAAAGTACCAACTTTCCCTTAGAGGTTTTGTTCTTAAGAGATGATGATATTCCAAGATATGTTCAAAATAATATTGCAGATATTGGAATTGTAGGGGAGAATGTCTTTTTGGAGGAGGACCTAGACTTAGATATTGTTCGAAAATTGGGATTCTCTGCTTGTAGACTTTCTCTAGCCGTTACTAAAGATGCAGATTACACTGGCTTAGATTATTTCCAAGGAAAGAAAATAGCCACTTCCTATCCCGTATTATTACAAAAGTTTTTAGATGAAAATAAGATACAAGCTACCATTGAAACTATTTCTGGAAGTGTAGAAATAGCCCCTAGTATTGGTCTTGCTCAAGGAGTTTGTGATATAGTAAGTAGTGGTTCTACCCTTATGAGTAACGGATTAAAAGAAGTAGAGAGTATTTTGTTTAGCCAAGCTATTTTGATAAAATCCAAAGAGTTATCCCAAGAAAAAACAAATGTGTTAAGTCAGCTAGTGGAAAGAATAAATGCTCTTTTACTGTCTAAGGAAAACAAATACATTTTACTTAATGCTCCAAATGAAAGCATAGAGCAAATAATCACCATTTTACCAGGAGTGAAAAGCCCAAGTATCTTTCCACTTGCTACCAAGGGATGGAGCTCGGTTCACTCGGTAATAAATGAGGATGACTTTTGGTCCAATATACAACGATTGAAACAAGCCGGTGCACAAGGTATTTTAGTGCTTCCAATAGAAAAAATGATCCTTTAAATTTTGCACTATGAAAGTATATAACTGTATTAGTCAAGAGAACTGGTCAGCTTTGTGTCAAAGACCAAGTGCTACTAACAAAGAATTAGGACCCAAGGTAGAGGCAATATTACAAAGGGTGAAGCAGCAAAAAGATCAGGCGCTTTATGATCTAACTTTAGAATTAGACAAAGTCGCTTTGGATACTTTGACAGTAAGTAAGGCTGAGATCCAAGAGGCTCAAAACAAGATTTCTCCCCAGTTAAAGCAGGCCATTAAAGTAGCCTATAATAATATATACACCTTTCACTCTAGCCAGGTAATTAAACACCCAGTGATAACCACTACTAAAGGAGTAGAGTGTTTTAGGCGTTCAGTCCCTATTGATAGAGTGGGATTGTATATTCCAGGTGGTTCCGCTCCACTTTTTAGCACTTTATTAATGCTTGGGATACCTGCTCAAATTGCAAAATGCCCTAGCATTGTTTTATGCACTCCTTGTCAAAAAGACCAAAGCGTGGCCGTTGAAGTACTATATGTAGCTAGTTTACTGGGTATTGAAACCATTTATAAAATTGGGGGAGCCCAGGCCATAGCTGCCATGGCTTATGGTACACAAAGCCTAAAGAAGGTAGATAAAATTTTCGGGCCAGGTAATCAGTGGGTAACCAAAGCAAAGGAATTAGTACAGTTACAGGGTGTAGGTATTGATATGCCAGCTGGACCTAGCGAGGTTTTAGTTATAGCAGATAGTGGTAGTGATGCGGATTTTGTGGCAAGTGATTTATTGAGTCAATGTGAACACGGAGCAGATTCTCAAGTAGTATTACTTAGTAACTCTATGGATAAAATAAAGCAAGTGCAAGAATCTATAACCCAACAAATGCAATCCTTACCTCGTAAAGATATCATAGCGAAGGCTTTAGTTAATAGTTTTGCCATTTGTTTTGATACTATCAATCAGTGTATCGACTTTAGTAATAGATATGCTCCGGAGCACTTAATTATCAATGTAGAAAATCCCGAGAAGTATGTTGATCAGATTAAAAACGCAGGTAGTGTTTTCTTGGGTAAATACACTTGCGAGAGCGCTGGAGATTATGCCTCAGGAACCAATCACACATTGCCAACAGGAGGATATGCTAGGATGTATTCTGGAGTTAGCTTAGGTAGCTTCACAAAGGAAATAACCTTCCAATCCATTAGTAAGCAAGGTCTTTTAAATCTGGGTCCAAGTATTCAGGCCATGGCTTTGAGTGAGGGATTAATGGCCCACGAGCAAGCAGTTAGTATTCGATTAAAAAAAATTAACAATGAAAAATAATCTAGATTTTAAAAGTCTAATTCGAGAGAATATCTGGAATTTAGTTCCATATACTAGTGCTAGAGAAGAAGATAATACCACCCAAAGCCAGGAGTATATTTACTTAGATGCTAACGAGAGTCCAAAGGGAGAGTATAATCGTTACTGCGATCCTCTGCAGAAAAAACTAAAAGAACAGATAAGTAAGGTAAAATCCATAAAGTCAGAGAATATATTCTTATCCAATGGTAGTGATGAGGTGATTGATTTGGTATACCGCATTTTTTGCCAACCCTTGCAGGATAAGGTGGTAGTTTTACAACCTACCTATGGTATGTATAAGGTATATGCTGATATCCACCAAACCCAAGTAGTGGGAGTTGATTTAGATACCGACTTTACCCTAACTTCCAAAGTAGTTGATAAGGTATTAGCTGTAGAAAATGCAAAGGTTCTTTTTATTTGTCAGGTGAATAATCCAAGTGGAAACCTACTTGATACCAAAAATGTGATTCGATTAATAAAAGAATTTGTAGGTATTGTAGTTTTAGATCAGGCTTATATAGACTTTGTGGAATCTAATGATCTAGAGAATGTTTTTTTAAAGTATAAAAATGTCATTGTGATGCAAACCTTATCTAAAGCTTGGGCAGGTGCAGGAGTTCGATTGGGAATGGCCTTTATGGACAAGGAACTAGTCAAGGTATTTAATAAAGTAAAGTCTCCGTATAATATTAGTGAGCTCAATCAAAACCAGGCCCTAAAGATTGTAAGTGATCCCCAAAAGATGAAAGACAATTGCCAAAGTATTCTAGAACAAAAAAATATTTTAGTAAAACAATTATCCTCTTTAAGTATTGTCCAAAAGGTATATCCTAGTGATGCTAACTTTATTTTAGTGGTTTTTAAAGATGCCAAAAAGGTGTTTGAATACCTGCAAAGTAAAGGGATTATCGTTCGTAATAGAACCTCTGTGGTAAAGGACTCTTTACGTATAACCATAGGTAGTCCTAAGCAAAACCAATTAGTAATCCAAAGTTTAAAACAAATTGAAAATGCGTAAAAAAGTATTATTTATAGATAGAGATGGAACTATTTTAAAAGAGCCAGAAGACTTTCAAATCGATTGTTTCTCCAAAGTTAGTTATATGAAAAATGCCGTAGTTGCTTTAAGTCGTATAGCATTAGAATTGGATTACGATTTAGTTTTAGTATCTAATCAAGATGGTATGGGAACCGCAAGTTTTCCTAGCGAGGATTTTTGGCCTGTACAAAATGCTATGATAGATCTTCTAAAGAGTCAAGGGGTAGAGTTTAAGGATATTTATATTGATCCTTCTTTACCAGAGGAAAATTCTATTAATAGAAAGCCTGGCGTAGGTATGCTTGGCAAATACATCTATGGCAATTATGATCTGGTTAATTCTTTTGTAATAGGGGATAGACCAACGGATATAGAGCTAGCAAAAAACTTAGGTGCTCAGAGTATTTTAATTCAAGATGCTCAAAGTGCTTTCCAAAACCAAGATACGAGCCAGTGCACCTTGGTTTGTGAAGATTGGCAGCTAATCTATACTTACTTAAAACAAATCTTTCGCACCTCTAAAGTGACAAGAGTAACCAAGGAAACAGCCATCGATGTGGCGGTTAATTTAGATTGGGCTCAAGATAGTAGTATACAAACTGGATTAGGCTTTTTCGATCATATGCTTACCCAAATTAATAAGCACGGGAATATTGGTCTATCGGTGCAGGTTAAAGGGGATTTATGGGTAGATGAGCACCATACCATTGAAGATACTGGACTTGCTCTAGGTCAGGCTTTTCAAGAGGCTTTAGGCAGTAAAAAGGCCATTGAACGATATGGATTCTGCCTACCTATGGACGATTGTTTAGCTCAAGTGGCATTAGATTTTAGCAATAGACCTTATTTGGTTTGGAAAGCCGACTTTAAAAGAGAAAAGATAGGGGATATGCCCTGTGAGATGTTCGAGCATTTTTTTGCAAGTTTTTGCCAAGGGGCAGGATGTAATATAAACATTGAGGCTAGTGGGGAAAACGAACACCACAAAATTGAAGCTATATTTAAGTGCTTTGCTAAAGCATTAAAAATGGCAGTAACTAAAAATACGATTTACTCTATTCCAAGTACAAAGGGAGTTTTATAAAACTTACATTATGGACTAATAGCTTTTTTAATCTTGCACTAGAGTATTTTTAAAAGAGGTATATAATAAAAGAAAAATGAAAATTATTCCAGCTATAGATATTATTCAAGGTAAATGTGTTCGCCTTAGTAAAGGGGACTTCTCTACCCAAAAAATTTACTCTGCCGATGTGGTAGAAGTAGCCAAGAGATATGAGGATCATGGAATTACCCATCTTCACTTAGTAGATTTAGATGGAGCTAAGTCTGGTAGGGTGATAAATTATAATGCACTAGAGGCTATTTGTGTGAAAACGAATTTAAAAGTAGATTTTTCAGGTGGACTATCCACCGATAAGGATTTATCTATTGCTTTTGAATGTGGAGCCAATCAAGTAAGTATAGGAAGTGTGGCTAGCTTAGAGCCGGATTTATTCTTAACCTGGTTAGATTTCTATGGAAGTGAAAAAATTATTCTAGGAGCAGATTGCCAAAATGGGCGTATTAAAACCAGAGGATGGCTAGAGGATAGTAAAGATCAAATCCTACCTTATTTGAATAATTATATGCAAAAAGGCATAAAGTATAGTATTGTAACAGATATTGATAAGGATGGTATGTTAGAGGGACCAAGTTTTTCCTTGTATGAAGACATACTAGCTCAGGGAGAAATTTCTTTGATTGCATCTGGGGGAATTTCTTGTGTAGAAGACCTATATAGGCTAAAGGAAATAGGATGTTACGCCACAATAATTGGCAAGGCTATTTATGAGAATAAAATCACATTAAAACAAATCGAAAAGTTATGGTAGCAAACAGAATAATCGCATGTATGGACATCTTAGGCGATAAGGTTGTAAAGGGAATAAACTTTGTTAATTTAAAAACTTTAGGAGATCCTATTGCAATGGCTTTAGAGTACCAAAATCAACAAGTAGATGAGTTAGTCTTTTTAGATATTAGCGCTACAGTTGAGCAAAGAGAGCCTTTTTTGCAATTAGTGAAAAAGATAAAAGACAAAATATCCACTCCTTTTTGTATAGGAGGAGGTATAAAAACTTTGGAGCAAGCCAAGGCTATTATACAAAGTGGAGCAAGTAAGATAGCTATTAATTCTAGTGCTATTGAAAATCCAAATTTAATAAAAGAATTAGTTCAATGTCTTGGTTCTAGTAAAGTAGTGGTGGCTATTGATGTGAAAAACATAGACGGACAATGGTGGGTTTTCACTCATGGCGGGAATGTTCAAAGTAAATACAAAGCAGTAGAATGGGCCCAAGAAGTAGAGCGTTTAGGTGCTGGCGAAATTCTTCTAACCTCCATGAATAACGATGGGCAGTGTCAGGGTTTTGCTTTAGATATTACCAAAGAGATTGCCCATAGTGTTTCTATTGGAGTAATTGCCTCGGGTGGAGCAGGGAAGGTAAGTGATTTTGTGGAGGTGTTTGAAAAAACAAAGGCAACTGGTGCTTTAGGTGCTAGTGTATTTCACTATAACGAAGTAAGTGTAGATCAAATTAAACGGGCCATTAAGCAAACAAACAAATAAGAAAATGCAAGAATATATCGATTTTAATAAAGGGGATGGCCTGGTGCCTGCTATTATACAGTGTAGTACTACCAAAGAGGTGCTAATGCTTGGTTATATGAATCAGGAAGCTTATAACCAAAGTATACAGCAAAATAGGGTTACTTTTTATAGTAGAAGTAAAAAGCGTTTATGGACAAAAGGGGAGACTTCAGCAAATTACTTATCTATTGTTCAAATTACTTTAGATTGTGATAAAGATGCTTTACTTATTCAGGTACAGCCACAAGGCCCAGTATGCCATACAGGTAATAGATCGTGTTTTAATCTAGTTTCAGAGCAAAGCGAAGATACTAAAGAAGATTCTGCACAGGCACTGCAAAGACAAAGCTTTGTTTTAAAGCTAGAGAAAATCCTCCTAGAGAAACTCCAGGAAAATCAGGCTGATTCCTATACAGCTACTTTAGCTTCTAGAGGAATAAATAAGGTAGCTCAAAAAGTAGGTGAGGAAGCAGTAGAGCTTGTTATAGAGGCAATGAGAGATGAAAAAGAACTTTTTTTAAACGAGGCTGCTGATTTATTATACCACTACTTATTGCTTTTAAGAGTGAAGGGATATAGCCTTTTAGAAGTAGAACAAATTCTGCAGCAAAGGCACTTAGACAAGACAAAGTAACTTTATAATGGAGTATATAGTATGTAATAAGATAAATGCAAAAGAAGCTCATCAAAGAGCTAAGTTTTACAGAATATATAAATAAGAAAAGGCTGCCTTAAAAAAGACAGCCTTTTGCTATTTATAAACTTTGCGTATTATTTTGCATTGTTTTCTTCGATCCAGTTTTTCGCATTTACGAAAGCTTGCATCCAAGGAGAAACTTGGTCGTTTCTTCCCTCTGGGTAGTTAGCCCAATGCCATTGGAATAAAGAACGCTCAATGTGTGGCATCATCACTAAGTGACGACCTGTTGAATCACACATCATAGCTGTGTTATAATCTGAACCGTTAGGGTTTGCAGGATATTCTTGGTAAGCATATTTAGCTACAATATCATAAGCAGATTCTTCTTGTGGTAGGTTAAATTTACCTTCTCCATGAGAAATCCAAACTCCTAAAGTACTTCCAGCTAAAGAAGATAACATTACAGAGTTATTTGGCTGTACAGTTACTGATGTAAAGTTACTCTCGTGTTTTGCAGAGTTGTTATGTAACATTTTTCCGTGCTCTGGGTGTTCTGGGTTAATTAACTCCAATTCCATGAACAATTGACATCCGTTACAAATACCAACAGATAAAGTATCTTTTCTTGCAAAGAAGTTCTTTAATGCTGTGTTAGCTTTTTCGTTGTATAAAAATGCTCCAGCCCATCCTTTAGCAGAACCAAGTACATCCGAGTTAGAGAATCCTCCAACAGCTCCAATGAATTGGATATCTTCTAAAGTTTCACGACCACTGATTAAGTCTGTCATGTGAACGTCTTTTACATCAAATCCAGCTGCATACATTGCATTGGCAACTTCTCTTTCTGAGTTACTTCCTTTTTCACGGATAATAGCCGCTTTTGGACGTGGTTTACTCGGGTCAATTACAGGTAATTTACCATCGAAATCTGCTGGGAAATCAAAGTTTAATCTCTGATTTTTATAGTTATTAAAACGCTCAGTAGCTGTATTGTTTTTACTTTGTTTTTGATCTAATAAATAAGATGTCTTATACCAAGTATCTCTTGTTGAAGGTACATCGAAAGAGAAAGTATCCTCGAAGTTAGTGATATTCACTACTTCTTTATCCGTTACTTGTCCAATTTTCTCAATAGCAATATTATTTGCTTTAAGTACTTGTTCTAATTCTTGGTCATTTGTAGCCTGGATAACTAAAGCGATATTTTCGTTAAATAATGCCTTAACGCTATCTTTTTGGTTTAATACTGTTAGATCGTAGTTAGCTCCTAAATTAGTATCAGCGAAACTCATCTCTAATAAAGTAGTGATTAATCCTCCACTTCCAATATCATGTCCTGCTGCAATTAATCCTTTTTGAATTAACTCTTGTACAGTATTAAATGCCTTTTTAAAGTATGCTGCATCTTTAATAGTAGGTGCTTGGTTACCAATTTTGTTTAAAATTTGAGCAAAAGAAGAACCTCCTAATTGTAACTCATCTTGAGATAAGTTGATATAGTAGATAGAACCTGCGCTTTTCTTTAAGACTGGCTCTACAATTTTAGTGATATCTGTAGTATTTGCTGCTGCAGAGATAATAACTGTTCCTGGAGCAATAACATCCTGGTTTGGATATTTTTGCTTCATAGATAAAGAGTCTTTTCCAGTTGGGATATTAATTCCAAGATCGATAGCAAATTTAGAACAAGCCTCTACAGCATCGTATAAACGTGCATCTTCTCCTGGGTTATTACAAGCCCACATCCAGTTAGCAGAAAGAGAAACACTCTTTAAACCTTCTTTTAATGGAGCCCATACAATATTTGATAAAGCCTCTGCAATTGCATTTCTACTTCCTTTAGCAGGGTCAATTAAAGCAACAACTGGAGCATGTCCAATACTTGTAGCAACTCCTTCTTTTCCTTTAAAATCTAAAGCCATAGCTCCTAAGTTATTTAAAGGTAATTGAAGAGGTCCTGCACATTGTTGTTTAGCAACTCTACCACCAACACAACGGTCCACTTTGTTTGTTAACCAGTCTTTACAAGCTACTGCTTCTAATTGTAAAACTTGGTCTAAGTACATAGGGATGTCTTTGCTTTGGTATTCTAATTCTTCAAAAGTTTGCTCTTTTGTAGAATCTTCCATGATCGTTTTTGGAGAACTTCCAAACATATCACTTAGGGCAAAATCCATTGGTTTGTCCCCTTTTGTTTTGGATTCAATAGTAAAGCGATCATCATTAGTTACTTCTCCTACTGTATACATTGGCGCACGTTCTCTTTGAGCTACTCGCTCTAAGGTCTCGATGTCTTTTTTACCAATAACAAGTCCCATTCTTTCTTGAGACTCATTTCCAATAGTTTCTTTTGCTGATAAAGTAGGGTCTCCAATAGGTAATTTGTCTAAATCAATATTACCACCTGTTTCTTCTACTAATTCAGACAAACAGTTTAAGTGTCCACCAGCTCCGTGATCGTGAATAGATACAATTGGATTGTGCTCTGATTCAACCATTCCACGAATTGCATTGGCAGCTCTTTTTTGCATCTCTGGGTTACTACGTTGGATAGCATTTAATTCAATTCCTGAACCAAAAGCTCCTGTATTGGCAGAAGATACTGCTGCACCTCCCATACCGATACGGTAGTTTTCACCTCCTAAGATTACGATTTGATCTCCTTGCTGTGGAGTGTGTTTAATTGCTTGGTCTAATTTACCATAGCCAATACCTCCAGCTTGCATAATAACTTTATCGTATCCAAGAGTTTGATCTTGTTCTTGGTGTTCGAAAGTTAATACAGAACCAGTAATTAATGGCTGTCCAAATTTGTTTCCAAAATCAGAAGCACCATTAGAGGCTTTGATTAAAATATCGATAGGACTTTGGTATAACCATTGTCTTTCTTGTACTTTTTGCTCCCATGGACGGTCAGATAATAAACGAGAGTAAGCTGTCATATAAACTGCTGTTCCCGCTAATGGTAATGAACCTTGTCCACCTGCTAAACGGTCACGAATCTCACCTCCTGAACCTGTTGCAGCTCCATTAAATGGCTCTACTGTAGTAGGGAAGTTATGCGTTTCTGCTTTTAAAGAAATTACAGAATCGAAATCTGTTTCTTGGTAAAAGTCTGGTTTATCTGCTGATTTTGGTGCGAATTGCGTTACTTTAGGTCCTTTGATAAAAGCAACGTTATCTTTATAAGCAGATACGATATCGTTTGGGTTTTGTTTTGAAGTTTCTTTAATTAAGTTAAATAAAGAACTTGGTTTTTCTTGTCCATCAATAATAAATGTTCCACCAAATATTTTGTGACGACAGTGCTCTGAGTTTACTTGTGAGAAACCGAATACTTCAGAGTCGGTTAATTTACGTTGTAATTTTTCAGATAAGTTATTTAGATATTCTACTTCCTCTTGGTTTAAAGCTAAACCTTCTTGTTGGTTGTACGCTTGAATATCATCAATATAGATGATTTTCTCTGGTGCAATATCTATGTGGAAGATATTTTGGTCTAAACCGGCAAATTTTTGAGATAACATAGGATCAAAGTCCTGTGTGTCTTCTTGAGTTTGAAATTCTTCAATACGTGTAATTCCTTGGATTGCCATGTTTTGAGTAATTTCCACCGCATTAGTACTCCATGGAGTTACCATAGTTGCGCGAGGTCCTACTAAAGCCTTGTCAAGACTGGTTTGGTTTAAGTATTGTGCATTACCAAATAACCAGTTTAACTTTTGGATATCTTCATTAGATAAATCGTTCTGAGCTTCAACAGCATAGAACTTTCTCGAAGGGTTTTCGAAGAAATGAATCATTATGTTATGAATATTAAGTTGTTGTTGTAAGGTGCAAAAGTAGCTAAAAAAAGTCAATAAAAAAACTAATCTTAAGGCTGTTAAGCAATAGAGTTATAGTTTGATTTTAACTTTGGGATATAGGTGGGGTTCGCCTTGTTAAAAGCGATTTTATGTGTTTTAAATACTATGCATTATTTTTTTTCACAATGCCTTTTAACTACGGTTTTTTGCGCCTTTTTTGATTCTATTGTAAATTAGTTCTGTGTAAAGCATTACTTATGCCTTTGTTTGCGTAACAAGGTTAAAGCTATTTTCGTAGCCAAAGGGCAAGAAAATGCAAATAAAAATAAAAAGCATTCGGTATTCACTGCAGTGGGTAATGCCTTGGATATATGTGGTGTAGGTTAAATATGTTTTTCACTTAACTTGCTGATAGTAAAATGGTAGAGGATAAAATGATTTTTAAATTCGAATGGATTTTATTTTAAAAGTCAGTGTTTTTTCACTTACTTTATCAGGATTAACGATCTTAACTTAATAATTATGATAAAGAAGCTTATACTTCTAGGGGCAGTATTTTTTCTCTCCTCCATACTACACGCGCAGTTTCGCACTGTAAAGCATACGGATTCTAAAGGGTTTACCTATGAAATAGTAGAAAATGATCCTTCTAAAACTAGGGTTTATACCTTAAGTAATGGCCTAAAAGTGTACTTAGCACAAATTAAAGATAAGCCTATTATACAAACTTATATTCCTGTAAGGGCTGGATCGAATAGCGATCCTAGTGACAATACTGGTTTAGCTCATTATTTGGAACATATGTTATTTAAAGGAACTAGTAAATTAGGAACTAGCAATTGGGAAATAGAACAGCAGTATCTTCAGCAAATAGAAGATTTATATGAAAAGCACAAGGCGGAGAATAATCCAGAAGTGAAAAAATCTTTGTACCAGCAAATAGACTCTATATCCAAAATAGCCTCCTCCTTCGCAATAGCAAATGAGTATGATAAGTCTGTGGCTACTTTAGGAGCAGTAGGAACAAATGCTCATACTTGGTTTGAAGAAACGGTATACCAAAATACCATACCATCTAATGAATTAGATAAATTCCTATTTATAGAGTCCGAGCGATTTTCAGAACTTGTATTGCGTTTGTTTCATACCGAATTAGAAGCGGTTTACGAGGAGTTTAATCGTGGACAGGACAATGATGGGAGAGCTGTTTTTGAGGCTATCTTTCAAATGCTATTTCCCGAATCTAATTACGGACAACAAACTACCATTGGTACTTCGGAACACCTTAAAAATCCTTCCATGATAGCTATTAAAGATTACTTTAATAAATATTATGTTGCCAATAATATGGCTATTGTACTGGTAGGAGATTTAGAGTTTGAGCCTACTATAGAAATGGTCAATAATTATTTTGGAGATTTTAAGTCCTCTAAAGATATTGTGGAGTATGTAGCCCTTGAGAAGCCTCTTACTAAAATTCAAAGTCGTGAAATATTTTCTCCCGAGGCCGAGAATGTTCAATTTGCCTTTCGTTTTGATGGAGTAAAAAGCCAGGACCCGCTATATGTAAAGATAATTGACTTACTTCTAACTAACGGTACAGCTGGATTAATAGACTTAAATATTAATCAAAAACAAGCTGCATTACAAGCGGGAAGTATGTCTTTGGTTTTAAAAGATTACTCTGTGAGTTATTTTTCAGGTTACCCAAATCAAGGACAAACTCTAGAAGAGGTTCAGCAACTAATTTTGGAGCAAATTCAAAAGGTAAAAGATGGGGATTTCCCACAATGGTTATTGGAGGCTGTTATTAATGAAGCAAGAGTGGATGCAATGAAAAACCTCGAAAGTTATCAAGGCATGGGATCGCAGATGTATACAGCTTTTGTTCAAGGTAGATCTTGGCAAGAGGTAGTTTCAGAAATTGATCAAATGGCTAAAATCACAAAAGCAGACATTGTTAAGTTTGCCAAAGAGAATTACAAGGATAATTATGCAATTGTTTACAAAAGAAAAGGTGATAAACGCAATTTGGTTTATGTAGAGAATCCCGGTATTACTCCAATTGATCTTAATAGAGAAAGCGAGAGTGTGTTTTATAAGGAATTAAATGAAATTAAAGTAAAGCCAATTGAGCCTGTTTTTATTGATTTTAAAAAGGCGATTGCTCAAAGTAAACTAAGTCCAACTTCTACTTTATACCATATAGAGAATACAACTAATGATCTAGGTACGGTTACTTATATATTTGATATGGGATCTGATAATAGTAAGAAATTGCTTCCAGCTTTGAATTATTTGGATTTGTTGGGAACCGATAAATATTCGGCAGCTCAAATAAGAGAAGAGTTTTATAAATTGGGAATAAGTTTTAGTTATTCAGTAAGTAGTGACCAGAGTTTTATTAGCCTATCTGGGCTAAATGCATCTATGGACAAAGGTATTGCTTTAGTAGAACACTTATTTAAAAACGCAAAAGTAGATCAAAAGGCTTTGGATAACTTAATAGATCAGTACTTTAAGAGTAGAGAGGATCAAAAGACAAATAAAAATAGGATTAAAGCTGCTTTGAATGCATATACTGCAAGCCAAGGGGAGCTTAGTAGGTTTACAAATGTGCTTTCTAAAGAAGCCTTACAAGGACTTAAAGCAGAGGAGTTAGTAGGTATTATACATGGGCTTTTTAACTATAATCACGATGTTTTCTATTATGGAAGCCAAGTCAAACAAGTAGAAGAATCGATAAAATCGATCCATAATTTAGGTAAGGGTCAAAAAGTACCAGAAGCAGTAGTTTTTGCAGAGCCAAAAACGGCTAGAAATGTATATTTTACTCCTTATGAAATGGTTCAAGCAGAAATAAGTTTCCGATCAAGAGAGTCTTTATTTGATAAGGACTTACTTGCATACTCTAGTGTATTTAATGATTATTTTGGAGGAGGGATGGCATCTGTAGTTTTTCAAGAAATACGTGAAAGTAAGAGTTTAGCCTATTCGGCTTATGCTTCTTATGCTAACGCAAATAAACTTGGAAATCATAACTATGTGATTGCTTATGTAGGAACCCAAGCAAATAAATTACCTCAGGCAGTGGATGCTATGATGGAACTTATGAATAATATGCCTGCAGCTCAAAATCAATTTGACAATGCTAAGAACTCGGAAGGTGTAGCACCAACTGTGTCACAAAATTAATTATATCATATAAAAATGTAAATTAGTCTTATGAACACAAACAACAAAAAGAGCGGATTCGATTTCGAAAGTTTCAAAGAGCAGGCTATGGCCGATATTTATCAAGGTAAGAAAATGAATGGTCCAGATGGTGTCTTTGCGCCCCTTTTAAAACACTTTCTAGAAACTATGTTAGAAGGTGAACTAGAGAACCATTTAGAGGAGGAGA
>NZ_JBTXLS010000061.1:0-14355 GCF_054871665.1 Myroides sp. LJL115
TTAAGTCCAATTCATCGATAACCTTATTTACAATGCGTACTGGATGCAAGGCAGGAATGAAATCTTCCAAAGAATGAGGAATCAAACTCATTTGATTCTGATCGTAAAGTCTATAACGTGGTGCTTGTTTTGCCATATTTACTTGAATTACTTATACTAATTTAAGTATATTAGATTGAAATTCAAATAATTATAATGGTGTTTTTTACTTAAAAGCACAAAAAAGAGGCTATCCCATTTGAGACAGCCCCTTTTTATATTTAAGTATAAACTAAAGTGGAAAGATTTATTTGTCTTATTGTCCTTGTTGTTCAGGCAGTACTCTAAGGGGCAGGAGCTCTATAAAGCAGGTTTATTAGTAAAACAAGGAGCTATATATTCTTTTTGAAAAGTGTTTTTCTCGTATATTTTTGTTAAATTTAGTAGAAAATTAATTTAGATATGAAAATAGCGATTCGTTTTACTGTGTTCTTTATAGTCACAATTGCCCTTATTTTTTTAACCTTCATTAAAACAAGTATAGGTATAGCCTTGATTGTTCTTGGACTATTGGGTATAGGGATTTATGATATTCTTCAAACCAAACGCACTATTCTTCGAAACTTCCCTATCATAGGGCATATGCGTTTTTTATTAGAAAGTATTTCACCAGAGTTACACCAGTATTTTATTGAAGGAAACACTAAAGGAAAACCAATTAGTAGGAACGTGAGAACTTACGTATATGCTAGGGCTAAATTAGAAAATGAAAACCATCCCTTTGGTACAGAGTTAAATGTCAATGAGGAGAATTATATATGGATGCGCCACAGTATTTACGCTGGTAAACGCCTTAGTGAAGCTCCTCGTAATATAGTGGGAAATCACCAATGTAGTGCTCCATATAGTGCTAGTTTGTTTAATATCTCGGCTATGAGTTTTGGGGCATTAAGTAAAAATGCTATTTCGGCTTTGAATCTAGGTGCTAAACAAGGAGGTTTTATGCATGATACGGGAGAAGGAGGGATTTCTCCTTACCATTTATTAGGTGGTGATTTAGTCTACCAAGTAGGAACGGGTTATTTTGGATGTAGAACACCAGAGGGAAAATTCTCTGCGGAAAATTTTGCTAAGACCGTTAATATACCCCAAGTAAAGATGATTTCTTTAAAGCTTTCTCAAGGAGCTAAACCTGGGCATGGAGGAATCTTACCTGCATCTAAAAATAACGACGAGATTGCTAAAATTAGAGGAGTAAAGCCTCATACTACTATTTTCTCTCCTCCAAGTCATACGGCTTTTTCGAATCCAATAGAAATGATGGAGTTTATCGCGGAGTTACGCCGTTTATCAGGTGGTAAACCAGTAGGCTTTAAACTAGCTATAGGAAGTAAAAAAGAATTCATAGACATTTGTGAGGCAATTATTCAAACTGGTATTATTCCCGATTTTATCACCGTAGATGGAGCAGAGGGAGGAACAGGAGCCGCTCCTTTAGACTTCACCGATCACGTAGGTATGCCATGGGAGGAGGCTTTGTGCTTTGTAGTAGATACCTTAAGAGGATATGATTTAAAAAAGCATATTAAAGTAATTACTGCCACTAGGATCTTTACAGCCTTTGATATCTTCAAAGCTCTTTGTATTGGTGCTGATATTACCAATTCAGCCAGAGGAATGATGTTGGCTATTGGATGTATACAAGCGCTTAAATGTCATACGAATGAATGTCCAACAGGTGTGGCCACAAATAATGCTCGCTTGGTAAATGGTTTAGTCATTACAGAGAAAGATAAAAGGGTATATAATTACCACCAGCGTACTATCTCAGATTTTATGGATCTACTCTCAGCTGCAGGATGCCAGAGCATTGAGGATGTGTCTAGAGACTTTATCTATAAAAAGCTACATGATAAAACCTATAGTTTCCAAGAGATTTACCCAGATGTAGAAATAGGAAGTTTATTAAAGACTTCTACAACTAATTAAAACAAAGGGGTTGTCTCACAATTGAAGACAGCCCCTTTTTTACTTAATAAATATCGTGCTTTACTTAGTATAATTTAATTATTTAATCTGAAATATAAATCATACCTAATAATTTACTCCTGAATGACAGTTAGGTAACCTTTATGAGATAGCCCCTTTATTTTAGTATTGTAGGTAAGTGTAGGTGTTTTAACCTATTATTGTCTTATTTCCCATTATTGGATTTAAAGGTAAAAAGCATTCTTGAGTAGTTTTCAATTACCAACTTGTGTTACTATTATATTTAAAGTAGGGAGGTGAAACCCTTATTGTTTTTGCCTATATACAAAAGGTATACAACAGGTTACATCACCATTTAGTTTTGTCTAAACATATGGCTTTAAATACAGGGATAAAGCTGTTTTATTTTTGCGTAACTTGCTAAACAAATACCTTTAAAAAAGTAGGTTTATAACATACAGATTAACAAGAGTATAGTTTAAAATACTTGGGTGTATTTAAAGCTTATAACCTTTGTAATGAGATATTAGCAAGGCTAGAATAAAACAAAGAATAATTAAAAATATATAGTAGCATGAAGGCAAAACAAGATTTCAATTTTTCTACACAAAACAATGAGGTAGCAATTAATAATAACGGTAAGATATTACTTTTAGATAAAAAGGCTGCCTTAGCCTTAGCTAATGGGATAAAACAATGTCTTTTAGAGGTTGACGGGCCAAAGATAAGTGTGGTTGTGGACAATCAAACCCTTAAATGTAGAGCAAAAAAAGCAGCAGATAATAAAGTTGTTGTACATATCAATTTAGGTAAATTTCACCTTTGCTCTACTAGTTATCCCAATGAATTAGTTAGCTTCCTAGAAGAATTTACTTCTAGTAGTTTTGAATCCGCAGATTTTTAAATTACGCTAAGTAATTTTCGTAGTTTATTTATAAAAAAAGCTTTTCTTTTTGCGCTAATTTTCTTAAATTTAATACAGCAAATCTACAAAATATTACTTCTTATGAATAGGAGAGTAGTTTTCTTATATGTCCTAGCTGTAGTAACAGGCCTTTTTATAATAGGATATAGTAGCGTGCTTTTTCAAGAGTACAATAAAAACCAAGGTTTAGTATTCTCTAATTTCTATGGGATTATCGGTATGCTTTTTATATTAAGTGGAGTGATATATAGTATTTATGTAGAAAAACATAAAAATAAAGGTTAGTGTTAGGAAGTAAAGTAAATTTACTTGTCAGGTTTAAGCTTAAAAGCATTCTGTTTTTAAGCTTAACTTTTTAAAAAATCAAATTAATAAAGCTCCTTCTAAAGGAGCTTTATTTGTTTTAGTTTTTTAGTATATAAAAGGTGTATTATCTTGCTACAACTAGGTAAATATGTTCAAAAGTAGTAATGTAAAAGTGTAAAGTTATAGTGCTATAGCTTTTAAAAACTAAACAAACAAGGCTTAGTGTTTAATTTAATTTAATATTTGTGGTTGTTTTTAGTTGGTATTGTCAAAATTACCTTTATTTTAGCACTTTGATTTAAGTTAAATTTATATATATGAAAATTGAGAAGCTCCTACTTGCATTAGTATTGTTTTGTACCAATGTATTTGCTCAACAAAATGACAATCCTACTAAGGGACAAATTTTACCCATAGGAGGAAATACTTGGCAAATTACAGGTGATGTACTTGCCGATGAAATAATAAGCGATAATGGTTTGGTAAACTGGAAAGATTCCAAGGCTAGTTTTAAAACTTATTTTAGGAGTGGACATAAGGGAGACTTTCAACTTTGGCTAACTGCAAATAAGCCAAGCCATAGTAGTGTATTACAAATTAGTTTACTGGATAAAACAGTTGATGTTACCATTACACCAGAGAATTACCAAAATATTTATGTTGGGAAGTGGTCTTTACCTAAAAGTGGTTATTTTACAATTACAACCACAGCAAAAAGTAAACAAGCAGATGAATTTGCTAGTGTTAAAGAGTTTATTGTTGAAGGAGAATCGGTGGACACAGATGCTCACTGGGTTAGAAATAACCAGGACAATTACTTCTATTGGGGTAGAAGAGGACCATCGGTACATTTAAAATACAATATTCCTACGAAGGAGCCTATAGAATACTACTACAATGAGATAACTGTAGACAAAGGGCAAGATATAATTGGTTCTTATTATATGGCTAATGGTTTTACAGGGGGCTACTTTGGTATGCAGGTGAATTCTGATACGCAAAGACGTATTTTATTCTCGGTATGGAGTCCTTTTGTTACCGACAATCCACAGGATATTCCCTTAAGTGATCAGATTCTAGTGGATAGAAAAGGAGCTGAGGTCAGAACAGGAGAGTTTGGTAATGAAGGTTCTGGAGGTCAAAGCTATATGGTCTTTGATTGGAAGCCAGATACTACCTATAAGTTCCTCTTAAAGGGAACTCCGATAGAGGATAATTATACCCAATATACCGCTTGGTTTTTTGCTCCAGAAGTAGGGCAGTGGCAGTTAATTGCTAGCTTCAAACGACCAAAGACTAATCAGTACTTAACTGGATTTCATAGCTTCTTGGAAAATTTCTTAGTTGAAAATGGAGATCAGTCCAGAGAGGTAAGTTTTTCTAATCAGTGGGTTAGGGATATTAAGGGAAATTGGATAGAAGTAACTAAGACAGACTTCACTTATGATAATACGGCAAAGATGGGGTACAGAATGGACTACCAAGGTGGTGAAAATCAAAAAGGTTTTTATTTGCGCAATGGCGGATTCTTTGATCAGTATACTCCTTATGGAACAAGCTTTACTAGAAAACCAAGTAAGCAAATGCCGCAGGTAGATGTAGATCGTTTACCTTAAAAGCAAAACAAGGAAATAAATTTTTTTTATAGTTGAAATCCTTTGGTGGATTCTTTTTTATTTTTGTAGTTGAGTCTGTGAGATCTTAGATCTCACAGACTTTTTTATTGGATGTATTCTTTGGCTTTAAATGCTTAATTTTGCAGGAATTTTAATTGTCCTTTTTAATAGTGTAGACCATGGATATTATTGCCTTTGAACAAGTTTTAACCAATAGAGTATTTAGAATACCTGATTATCAAAGAGGGTACTCTTGGACCAAAAAAGAATTGGAAGAACTCTGGTTAGATCTTGCCAATACCCATCGAAAGGATAAGGATTTTCACTTTACAGGAATATTAACTGTAACGGATTTTAGTGATTTTGATTTTCAAAGTATACGAAAGGAAGGTTTTACCATTAGAAATGGATTGTTATGGGTTGGTAACCAATCTTTTAGCGGAGTAAATATAGTAGATGGACAGCAGAGGCTTACTACGCTTTTAATTCTTCTGTCTCAATTAATTCTAGCTCTAGAACAAGGGAGCTATAAAGATAAGCTCATTCAAAAATATTTAAAAATACATACAAAGGACAATAACTATTATATTTTTGGCTACCATGTCGATGTGCCATCTCACAATTACTTAATAAGAGAGATTTTTGATGATAAGGATTATAATAAAGAGGAAGTAGAAACTCTCTATACCCATAATTTATCTGGGGCAAAAAAATATTTTTTAGACCAAATTAGTGGATTTGGGCAAGGGGAGATTGTATTTTGGATTGAAAAGATAACCAAACAATTACTTTTTTCCATTTTAAACCTTAGTGAATCCGCAGCAGGTAAAATAGATGTATCCATGGTATTTGAAACCCTTAATTTTAGAGGAAAACAACTCTCTAGTTTAGAGCGTTTAAAAAATAGGGTGCTGTATATATTATCCAAGCACTTAGATGCTAGTGCTAGGGTACAAAGAAGTCGTAAAAAAGTAAATCAGGCTTGGTTAGAAGTTTATAAATGGTTGGGAAGACATCCAGAGCAGCCCTTAGATGATGATGCTTTCTTAAAGGCATTTTGGCTATTGTATTTCTCTAAAAGCACGATGGTTTCTACCGATTTTAAAACCTACCAAAAAAGATTGTTTAGCTTTGATTTTCAATTGGATACTTCTTATAATACTCAAGGGGAAGATCACATTGAATACCAGGCTTTAATACAGTGGCTAGAGGCTATGCAAAAGGCGGTGGTATTATGGTATTTTATCAATAATCCGTTTTGGGTAGATGACGATCAAGAATTTGGGTTTATATATACCTATAAAATACAATGCTCTTTGGAGCGATTAAATAACTTCCCTAAGGGGTATGGTAAGTATGTATTGAATTTAATTTTGGGAATCTTAATGAGTGACCTTCCCAAGAAAGATCATCATTTAAGCCCTGTAGAACTAAAACAAACCCTTGAGTCCATAGAGCAATTACTATGGGCTTTAGAAAGACATAATGTTATGTGCTTTTTACTACAAGGAAACAATTCTAACTTAAACTTAGAAGATACTTTTAGGGATATTAATTTCTATTACCATAGAAGAAGAGCACATAGCAATGAATACCTTCTAGATGTTCTTTTAACAAGTAGAGTGGACCATTTTCGATATCGTGATGTAATTAAGCATATTCAAAAGGGCTCTCGTTTTATGTCCTGGGCTGGGCTAGAATATTTTTTAAAGACCATAGAAGCCAATATGGGAGGGTTTATGGGTAATGGTGAGCCTAAAGTACACCTTATCTACCCCAAGGAGGAATACTATGAGCAAAGAGCCACTTATAAGGATTTAAATAGTATGCAAAAGGCCAATAGAGACCGTTATTGCTTTAGTTTAGGAAATATGGTGCTGTCCTATCAAAAATACCAAGGCAGTAGCTTTGAGCAACTACAAGCTAGAATTAGAAAAGCCATTAAAAATAAGCAAAGGGTATCTAAGATGGAGCTAGAATTATTAGAGTATACCACTTGGGATAAACAAGCCATCGAGCAAAGAGGTAAGCAAATGCTAGTAGATTTTATTAGTCTTTGGCAATTGCCTTATATACAAGAAACGGAAATAAAACGTTTGCTGTTAGACGAAATTTAATACGTTTAGAAGCTATCTTTATTAGGTATTAAAGTTTCTTGTGTTTATAAGGCTTAAATATAAAGAAGCTCTCTATTCTTTAACCAGGTTTGTTGTAATGTTGGGATTAATCTCTAAAAGGTCTTTTACAAAGCTTTGGGTATCTTTTGGAGAAATAACAATAGGGTTATAACCACCGTAGTTAATTGCTATTCTATCCAAAGAAGCAGCTGGTGCGGCAAGTACACTTTTTGTTTTCTTTATGGAAGTAATCTGTGATATATCAATTTGCATGCTTAAAAAAGGAATGCCATAATAGATTTTTAAAGTGTTATTATCAATAACGTAGCGGATATTGTATATCAGTAGAGCAAGCAATAAACAAACAAATAAAGCAAGAAGTAAAGGAGGCAAGCTTGCCTTTATATTTTGAGTTGAAAATTGCATTATTGGTGTTATACATGTTGTTATTCCAACAAGGATAAAAAGCCAATAAGTTACTTTTGACTTATATTGTTTTGTCATAATACCGTACTTTAAAAAATGGATAGAAATAAGGTTTGTAAAATAGGAGAATTGTACCTTTTAAAAGGGCAATTCTCCTATTGTACTTTAGCGTCTTATTTTTTTGGCGCGTTATCTAAGAAAAGCTGTTTTACTTTTTGTTTATCATACGATTTTCCATCCTCTAATTCTCCTGAACTATAGATAGCTACTTCTTGGCTATCAGGAGTGATTACAAAGAAAAATGGATACCCTAAAGATTGAGAGCCTGGAGCATATTTATCAAATACTTCTTTATTTTTATTCTTAGGAGAATAGTTTAGATGATAATAAAGGTAGTTATCATCTACAATTGATTTTAACTCCGCATCTTTTTGTACAAAGTCATTAAAACGTAAACACCAAATACACCAGTTTCCACCTGCTTGAACAAAGATATTTTTGTTTTGCTCTTTAGCAAGAACAAGTAGCTCATTTATTTTTTGCTGTGCATCCTCTGTTTCATTATAAGGTTTGCTTAGCCCTTCTCTTTCTTGTTTGGCCTTTTCTTGTGCAATTCTTTTTTGTTCTAATTCCTCTGGGCTAAGTTCATTGTCTTTAACTATCTCTATTGGAGCATCTAGATCTTTTTGTGTTGCTTGGTCCTTGCAACTTGTTAATCCTGTAAATAAAGCTAGAAGACAAATGCTTAAAGTTATTTTTTTCATACGGTTATATTTTAGGTGCTTTTATTTGTTATTTAAAAGCAAAGTACTAAAAATTTCTTTGGGTTTGTAGATAATTTTATCCATATGAATTTTAATTATTGCTTCCTTGGAAAAACGCAAGGATAATAACTGTTGCTAAAATGCTTTTATCACAAGCTAGTCAGTGGGCTAAAACAACAAAAGCAATCTCACTAAATAAAATATATTAGTAAGACTGCTTTTGTGTTAAACAGTGAATAGTATTTTATAAACAATTAACTCATCTTATCTACAGCGTGTAAATTAGGTTGTAATTGAGATAAAATAGGATGATTTCCCGCCTTTGTAAACCATTTGCCATATAAGGCAGAAAGCTCGTAAGAACTGTCTGTAATTATACGTTGGTTCCATGTTTGTGCTGCTTGAAGGTATTGATTCCAATCAATATCTAAAACTGCTAGGATGTCAGTTAAATCACAGCCATTAGTCATTTTTAAAGTAATGGCAGCGTAATCTTGTAAAGATATACGGTTAATCGGTTGTAAAAGTGGATTGTTCATCATTTTCTTTTTTTTTCTTTCTTGTTTTTCTTTTTCTAATGCTAGACTATCATAGCTATTTAGTACTAGCATATTTAGCAATTCTTTTTCATTTCGCTTTCACAAAAATATGCAAATATTCTGTAAATATGCAAATATTTCTGGTGTTTTTTATTTATGAATTACATTAAAACCCTCTAAATAGCTAAATTTATGATTTTATGATATTTATCATGTTTTTTAAGTAAATATATTTTTATGCCTTTATTTAAGTGTTTTAATCTTTGTTTTTTAGTCGTAATCCATTGTGGTGTAGTGTGTTATGTTTTTAAGAGACTGACAGCTAGGAAAAAGAATTGTTTTAAAAATAAAAAGGTAATTTACCCTTGAAAGCAGAGTATAGGATATTTTATTTGGTGAACAAGGGTTTTTCTTTAGATAAGCAAAAAATATTTTTATTTTTTTCGTTCCAAGTTTTTAACCAATGTTATCTAAATAGGATAAAATAAATTCATTTTAGGTATAAATAGTTGGGGTATTTCATGCTTGATTTTTCGAGAATAGTCTTTTTTAGTGTATTTTAATAAGAGAAAATATTCTTGAAGTACGCCTTATGAATTTTTAAGATAAATTTTAGACAGATAAAGCTGCCATTTTTTGATCAACTTTAGTTGGAGATTTATATAAACAAAGCCATAGATACCTATAATTCCTAAGTTTTACTGCTAAAACACTCTTTTATAGCTTAAATCTTTTCTAAGATGCTTGCGTGAAAAAAGATATACATTTTAGTTTAATTTTAGAATTTTTTTAGAAGTTATACCTAAAAATAATAAACCTTTCAAGAAAGAATGTATATATTTAGGCTATCGATATGTTAACCTATTTAACAATCATAATCTATAGATAAATTGTACTATGAAAAAATGTTTATTGGCTTTATCCGCCATTTTATTGAGTGGTAATCTATGGGCACAATCCCATAAGTTACTTTTTAAGACAGACTATGGTAATTTCAAAGTGGTATTATACGATGCTACTCCAAAGCACCAAGAGTTAATTTTACAGGCCATCGAGCAAGATCAATATAAAGATGCATTGTTTAATCGAGTAATTGAAAACTTTGTAGTCCAAGGTGGAGAGCACGATATAGATATTGCTGAAAGAGAAAAGTATTTAAGAGAAGATCAAAAAAGGCGTTTACCTGGTGAATTTGATACAGAGCATCTATACCATAAGGTGGGAGTATTAGGAGCAGGTAGAGATAATAATCCAGATAAGGCATCCTTTTTAAATCAAATCTACTTTATTGTAGGTGGCCCAGTTACAATGCAAGATTTAAACGAATTAGAAAGTAAAAGAAACTGGAAGTATACTCCAGAGCAAAAGATAGATTATCTTCACAATGGAGGAACACCTCGCTTGGATGGAGATTATACCGTTATTGGTGAGGTATATGAAGGCTTAGACGTACTGATGGCTATTAGTAAGGCAAAGACAGATCCTAAGGATTTCCCATTAGAGAAAGTAAATTTTGAAATAGAGACTATTCAATAGTATATCTGTTTGGGATACTAAAATAAACCCCGAGTTGTTTTAATGAAACACTCGGGTTTTTTTATATTCCTACTTGAGTATACCATAGGTATATAATGCCTATAATGGCAATAATACTAAAGGTTATAGAAATGTAATTGCGGTTTTTAATCGGTCGCATATAACTAAGTTTTGATGGTATAAAAAGTAAAAATACACAATTGTTACTTATTGTAGAACAAAAATGATAATGGGCTTATTTATAAGTGTATAAAGTTACCAGGTAAAACGCCTTTTCTTACTTTCTTTAAAAGGGGGTAGAATTAGTAGAAACTAGTAAGGGTATGTTTTATAGTAGGCTCTTTTTGAATTAATTTATATCAACTAGTATACTAGTTTGAGTGTGAAAATATTGAGTTTTAATTGTTCTATTTTGCAATCTATGGTGTAAATGTTAAAATTTTTTCTTAATTTTAGAAGAAGAAAAATTTTACACCTATGAACAACAACCCTGATTATGCGAAAGTTTTAAGTGATGCTTTCACTATAAAGCCTGTAGATCATCAACCAGATGCTAGTAAAACAAGACCTGTTAACTCTATTGAGAAATTCATGCCATGGGCAGATGAGTTGGGCAATTACCAAAGAAATATTGGAATTGGCAATAAGAACATCAAAAACAGTAAAATCTATATTATTGGTTCTGGTATAGCTGGATTAGCTGCAGCTTATTATTTTATAAGAGATGGAAAGGCTACCCCTGAGAATATTGTTTTTTTAGAGCAACTCAAAGTAGAGGGAGGTTCCTTAGATGGAGCCGGAAATGCTACTGAGGGCTACCTTTGTAGAGGTGGGCGAGAAATGGACATGACATACGAAAATGTATGGGATATGTTCCAGGATATCCCAGCTTTAGAACTACCTGAACCTTATAGCGTATTAGATGAGTACCGCTTAATTAACGATAATGACAAAAACTATTCTGTATCTCGTTTAATTCACCAAAAGGGATTAGTCAGAGACTTTGATGCTTTTGGATTAAGTAAAAAAGACCAGTACGCGCTAGTTAAGGTACTTTTGAAAAAGAAAGAGGATTTAGATGATATTACCATTGAGCAATATTTTAGTGAGAGTTTCTTAGCTAGTAATTTCTGGCTATTTTGGAGAACTATGTTTGCTTTTCAAAACTGGCATAGTTTACTTGAGTTTAAGCTTTATATGCACCGATTTTTACACGATATCGATGGACTACATGATTTATCTGCTTTAGTGTTTCCAAAGTATAACCAACACGACACTTTTGTAAAACCTTTAGGCGGATTCCTTTCTAAAAAAGGAGTCAAAATTGACTTTGGAGTTTTAGTAGAAGATTTAGATATTGATCAAAGTAATGGACAAAAAGTTGTAAAGGGAATACATATTGTAAAAGATGGTCAAAAACAGTGTATTAACGTTGGAGCGGACGACTATGTGATTGTAACTACAGGCTCTATGACGGAGGATACCTTCTATGGGAATAACACCACTGCTCCAGTTGTAAGTATTGATAATAGTACAAGTGGAAAGAGTCCTGGATGGCAATTATGGAAAAACTTAGCCCAAAAATCTGCGGATTTTGGTAATCCTGCAAAGTTCTGTAGCAATATTGAAAAGAGTGGATGGGAGTCTGCAACTCTAACTTGTAGAGACTCTGCTTTAGTGGAGAAACTAAGAGCTCATTCTACCAATGATCCTTTTTCTGGAAAAACAGTAACTGGTGGAATTATTACCATTACAGACTCCAATTGGCTAATGAGCTTTACTTGTAATAGACAGCCACACTTCCCTGATCAACCAAAAGATGTTCTAGTGCTATGGGTATATTCTCTTTTTATGGACAAAGAAGGTAATTATGTTAAAAAATGTATGCCTGAGTGTACCGGAAATGAAATCTTAGCAGAATTATGTTACCATTTAGGAATTGAAGATAAATTGCAAAACGTAATTGACAATACCATTGTACGTACTTCTTATATGCCATATATTACTTCTATGTTTATGCCTAGAGCTAAAGGAGATCGTCCAGCTATTGTACCTAATGGATGTACTAACTTAGGTTTAGTTGGGCAATTTGTGGAAACAAACAATGATGTAGTCTTTACCATGGAGAGTTCAGTGCGTACGGCTAGAGTGGCAGTTTACACACTTTTAAACTTAAACAAACAAGTACCCGATGTTGCTCCGTTCCAATATGATATACGTCAACTTTTAAAGGCAGTTAAAGCCTTAAATGACGGCAATAGTTTTGTAGGTGAAGGTTTGTTAAAACGCTTATTGAAAAACACTTATTACGAACATGTTCTTCCAGTTGATAAAAAGGAGAAACCGGATCAAGGTGGCGCTTGTATGGTAAAAGAACCTGAGACTTTCTTACAAGAACAAGTACAAAGGGTAAAAGAGTGGTTTAAACATATGTAAAACACATTAAAATATTAAATAAAAAGCAAGAGTCTTTTCTATTTTTATAGAAAACTCTTGCTTTTTTTGTGGTATAAGGTGTAATTAAGGGTAGAAAACCCTTATCTTTATGTACAATGCTACTATAAGAATCCTTTTTAGTTAAAAGGGAGGTTAAAACTAATTTTTACAAGTAGTTTATTAATATAAACTTTTTGCATATGTCAAACATTGATTTAATTATAGAGGAAAGAGCTGCTAGTATAGGTAATTTCTTAGTAGGTAGGCTATTGCCTTTCCGTCAAAAGAGAATGGTAGGACCGTTTGCTTTTATAGACCATATGGGGCCAATTGCCTTAAAGGACCATGATAATTTAGATGTAGATCCTCATCCCCATATTGGATTGAGTACTTTGACATACCTTTTTGAGGGAGAGTTAGAACACAAAGATAGTATAGGCAGCGTACAAAGGATTACTCCTGGAGCGGTAAACTTTATGACAGCTGGTCATGGAGTAGTACACTCGGAAAGAATCCCTACAGACTTTAGAGAAAACAACCCAGAAGGAGTATTACATGGTTTACAAATATGGATTGCCTTACCTAAGGAGTTAGAGAAAATTGAGCCTAGCTTTGTACATACAGAAAAAGAACAGCTTTTAAGTTGGACAAAGGAAGATGCTACATTTACCCTAATAGCAGGGGAAGCCTTAGGAAAAAAAGCTAGCATGCCAATGCATAGTAATTTATATTTTATAGAAATTAAAAGTGAGAAGGGAGCCCAAGTAGATATAGGAGAGGGACTTTATGGAGAGTCGGGCTTGTATATTTTACAAGGTTCTGTTATAAGCGAAGGGCAAAGCTTTGGAGAAAAGAATCTTCTCATTGCAAAGGATGCGCACTTATGTAGTTTTGAGATTACTCCAGGAAGTATCGTTTATGTTTTCGGAGGAGACCCCCTAGAGGAGCAAAGACATTTATTATGGAATTTTGTGGCAAGTGAACCTGAGGATCTTCAAGATGCCAAAGAAGCTTGGATAGAGCAAAATTATAGTGTTTTCCCTCTTATACCAACCGATAAGGATACTTATGTGCCATTTCCAGAGCCTTTAAAAGGATTTAAGCCAAAACAATAAATAATCACTCAAATACCACTATATATTATGTTAGCACATGTTATCGCTCAATCTAAAAAACAAGATTATCTAACCCAAATTACAGCTGGAAATAATCAGATTCATGCAGATGAGCCTCTAGATTTAGGGGGGCAAGATAAAGGGTTTAACCCATATGAATTATTGTGCAGTGCTTTGGCAAGTTGCTCGGTAATTACTCTAAATATGTACACCAAGCACAAAGGCTGGGAGGTAGGGGAGATTTCCTGTGAGGTTACTTTACAAAAACAGGATGATTCCGATAAGGTTACTTTTTTAAGGCAGGTTCACTTTGAGAATAAAACTTTGGAAGAGAAACAGTACCAAAGATTACTTGCAGTAGTTCAAAAATGTCCTGTGCATAAAGTGTTAAGCGGAGACATTAATATTATCACATCCTTGTCTAAATAAGGATGTCTTTACAATAAAAAATCCCCTATTTGTTTTAAAACAAATAGGGGATTTTTTAGTGTGCCCAGCATGGGTAGTAACTCTAGGGTGTAAGTCCCGAACACGCCTTTACAACGGGAAGTGTTAGCCAAATGCAAGGGTGTCCATCGCAAGGTGGAATCTGAAGGAAGCGCTAGGC
>NZ_JBTXLS010000062.1:0-13966 GCF_054871665.1 Myroides sp. LJL115
AACCTGTGAATTTTAAAAAACAGGTAAATATAAACAGAAAGAGGTAAACTATAAAAGCGATTGCTTTTAATAGTTTACCTCTTTACTTTAAGCTTCTATTTTAAAAAGGGACTTTTTCAGTGCCCTCCAAATCGGAAAGCCTTTTTTGTTTATTCGTATTTTTTTTGAAATTCCCTAGGTGTTATTCCCTCTTGTTTTTTAAACACTTTTGAGAAATAGGAATAATCTTCGTAACCTAAATCTAAAGCTATAGCTGCTAAACTTTTCTCACTATAGATTAGTTCTCTTTTTGCCTCTAATATTAAACGTTCTAAGATAATCTGAGTAGTAGTCTTATTGATTAATGTTCTGCAAATCCTATTCAAATGTTTTTGAGTCATATTTAATCGCTGGGCATATTGTTGAGCAAACTTATCTTCTCGAAAATAAATTTCCACCATATTTTCAAATTCTATAAAATGAGTATAATATACATTGTTAGAACTTTCCTTATACTGTTTCCCTTGCAAAATGGTTCGATTACAACTTATATAAAAAATACTGATCCAATTCACAAGCATTAAATGATCCCTCCATAACCCTAAAGAAAACTCTTTTATCATATTTTGAAATATCATTTTAAGCTCTTGCATTTGCTCTTCTTGACTTACAAATCCATAAGAACAGTATAAAGAACTGAAAACGGGATATTCTCTCACGCTATTTCTAACAAAATACACATCTAAGAAATCTTGGGTATGAAACATAACATATCCATCAATATCTTTAGATAAATCCCAACTATGCATTTGACCAGGACCTAACATAAAAACACTTCCAGGAGTTATATCATAAGTGGTAAAATCTATAGTATGGGTTCCGCTACCTTGAGTAAAAAACAAACATACATAAAAGTTATGCCTATGTGGCTTTTGCAGATGCGCATGATTATTAGCAAGATGGTTGACAATTGTATCTACATAAAAACCTTGATCTAAGGAATTTTTTGCTAAGTCATCTAATTTAAAAACTTTAATATGCCCCATATGTGTATAAAAATTATGAGAGTAAATATAGCAACTTTAAAATCGAATAAACTTTACAAATACGGAAACTATCATCGTATTATTAAAATTAGTACCTTTAACAGATGTAATATCTCTTATTAGAAATGATGAAACTAAAATATTTTTTCCTAGTAGGTACCTGTTCTCTATTAGGAGCTTGTAGTAATCCAAAACAACAAAATAACTTAGCACATTTAGATAAAACCTCAGCAAGAGAGGTTAGTTTAAGTACAGTGGTCAAAGGAGATAGTATCTACCATATTACTTCTCAAACCATTTGGGCAAATGACCAAGTTATTTTGACTAAATCCGACACTATAAAAACATTAAAGGAAATATCAGATTGGAATGCTAATAAACCTACTTCTTTAGTAAACCTACCTATTTTCGTAACCGTGCAATAATCAAATATGAAAAGAAAAAGTAGTAAAACTGTATCTCTAATTTTAATTACTGCCACCTTAGCTTCTTGTTCTACAAAAGAACCTGAACAAAGCCAAGTACAACGCGTTTATATGCGCGCAGATCAAAGTGCACCTTATCAAGAAGTAACCGAGCAATACCAACAAGGTCGCTCCTATGGTACAGGTTCAATGGGTAGCGCATTATTATGGTATATGGCATTTCGCCCATTAATGTCTCAAGGAGGCCGAGCTATGGGATATACATCATCAGGATTATCTTCTTCAAGCAATATTGGAAATAACAACCAAAAAGGCCAAGTCGCAAAGACAGTACAACGTGGAGGTTTTGGTAACACAGCTAATGTAAAAACAGCGGCATCTTAAAACCCTTATGAAAATAAAACAACTTACACCAGATCCTCAGTGGAAAACCCAACTGGAAACATTAGGTTTTGGGTATCACACCGATAACGAGTTAACCTATTGGGTAGAGGACTACTATTTTAGCATACAAGAGCATTTTGCTGATAAAGTATACCAGGCTACTGCTCAAGTATGGGAAATGTGTCTAGAAGCTGTACAATATGTAATAGACAACAATCTATTTGAAGATTTTAAAATACCTCGTTACATAGTAGATCATATAAAGCAAAGCTGGGAAAATGAAACTCCTAGCATTTATGGGAGATTTGACTTTGCATATGATCCAAACACCCAAGAATTAAAAGTATTGGAATTCAATGCAGATACACCTACATCTTTATTTGAAACAGCTGTAGTACAATGGCATTGGATGCAAAAATACTTTAAAAAAGATGTGGATCAATTCAATTCAGTTCATGAACAATTAATCCAAACATGGAGCCAGATCAAACCATTCCTTAAAGGAAACACCCTACACTTTAGTTGTCTAAAACAAACCTTAGAGGATCTAACTAATGTAGAGTATTTAAGAGATTGCGCAATGCAAGCAGGAATAAACACCAAATTAATCTATGTAGATGATATTGGATGGGATGGCGAAAACTTTGTAGACTTAGAGGATCAAGTCATCACCGACATTTTTAAACTTTACCCATGGGAGTGGTTAGTGTATGAGCCCTTCTCTGTACATATTCCAACAGACTCTCAACAGGCAAATTGGATTGAACCCTCTTGGAAGATGATACTTTCTAACAAGGCTATTTTACCTGTTTTATGGAAGTTATTTCCAAATCATCCTTTATTACTTGAAGCATATTTCGACCCTAAAGGACATATGAAAGATTTTGTAAAAAAACCTTTACTATCGCGCGAAGGTGCCAATATTACGATATATAAGCAGGGGACTATCTTTCAACAAACCCAAGGAGAGTATGGCCAACAAGGTTATATCTACCAAAGTTTAGCAAATACTATAGAGCAACCAACAGGTTTTACCATTATTGGTAGCTGGTTAGTTGGTCAAGAACCATGTGGAATAACCTTTAGAGAAAGTGATCAATTAATCACTACAGATAAAAGTAGATTTATACCCCATATTATTGAATAATCCCATGACCCATTATCTTGTATAATGGGTTAATTTTTTTCTTATGAGTGAAGATTTTATATACGACAAAACGTTTGAAAACCAACATCTTGAAATAAATAGCATAAGTTTCAAAGAGTTTGAAAATTGTAAATTCATTGGTTGTGACTTTACAGAATGTTCTTTTTTATCGGCAATTTTTATCGATTGTGAGTTTTCCAATTGTAATTTTAAGGATGCTCAAATTAATTATGTAGGACTCAGAACATGCGATTTTGCGAATTGTAATTTTACACGAGTAAACTTCGCTATGATAGACCAAACAATTTTTGAGTTTAATTTTTTTAACTGTAATCTAGAATTCACCCAGTTCTACAATCTTAAATTAAAAAACATTTCCTTTATTAATTGTAGCTTAATTAGTGCTGATTTTATGCAGTGCGATTTAACCCAAGCCCTGTTTGAAAACTGTAATTTACATAGAGCAGTTTTTACCAAAGCAAAAGCAGAACAAGCAGATTTTTATTCCAGTTATAATTACGACATTGATCCTAGTAGTACAAAACTAAAAAAAGCTATTTTTTCTAAAGATGGTTTAGAAGGTCTTTTACTAAAACACCAATTAATAATCAAGTAATTCCTAAAAAATACGTTTTTTCAACATAATTTACGTATTTTTAGAGAGTATATTCCTATTCTAAAAGCCTACCAATGAAGCTAACTACCAAACAACGTACCTTAGGGATCTTTATTTTAGCCCTTATTTTACTTTACCTATTTGGTCAAAGTCTTCTAAACGCGTACTTACATAGAGAATTACCTAAAATTATTGCCCAAAAGAATGACACTCCTTACAACTTAGAGTATAAAAAGGTGGAATTCATTATTGCACTGGGTAAATTAAGTCTTTCAGAGGTATCTATTACCCCAAAAGACAAGCATGTACCTGATTCCCTAAGTCATTTTTATGGTCAAATTAAGCAAATTTCTATTCAAGGAGTAGATTATTTTGAATTGATTAAAAACCATAATATAAAAGCTTCTAAAATCACTTTAAACACCCCAGATTTCCAAGTTACCAAAGCTAAAGGAGATATCATTACTTCTAAGAAGCATAACAAAGTAACCAATAGTGTAGATATCCATGAAATTAGAATTAAAAATGCTCATGTCCGCATAGAGGATATAGGTCAAACAAGTCCAATGGTAGAGATCTTTAATTTTAATGCACAAGTAAATCAAGTAGAGTTTTCACAACAAACCAAAAACAAACCTATTCCATTTACGTATAAAGATTATACCTTAGAAGCGGATTCAGTTTATGCCAGTTTAAATGAGCACTTAAAATTACACTTAGGTTCAACAAAGGTAACTACAGATGATTTAGTAATGGACTATGCGAAGATCAAACCTATCGGATATAATCAATATACCAATGATAATATTCTTCGCTTAGACCTTCCAGATATAAAGTTATCCAAAATAGATTGGGGATATGATAATGAAAATATTTTCTACTTAACAATTGGCCAAATTTCAACGCCTTCAGCTAAGTTAGATATCTTACAGCACAAAATAAAAACACAGCAACAAATGCAGGAAGAGGCAAAAAAAATTCTTCCTACATTGATTCCATTTAATCTTTCTATTGAGCAAATTGCAATAAACAATCTTTATTTTAACTCCTTAGATACTTGGAAAACAAGCGGAGCAACTATATTGCTTAATAACATTAAAAATACTATTAACCAAAAACTACATCTACAAAGTATTCAATTAAACGATGCTGCTATTTCTCATTTCCCAAAGCAAACATTTAATTCTCCTTCTGTCAAATTAAAACAAATCACCGATCATATACTAATCGATTCTTTTGCTATTAACAATGCTAACTTAATTGTAAAACACTCTGACTTACCACAAAACACTTTAGAGATTAATAGTATTAACTCCTTAGTACGAAATATAGTTATAGACCCAAAAACTACTTTAAAAAAAGTACCTTTTTCCTATAGCACTCAACACCTAACAACCAAAAAAGTACATTATAACACTAATAAAACGTATGACCTGTATTTAGAATCTATATCTCTTAATGACACAGAATTACGCCTTGCTAACTTTTTAATGAAACCAAAGTATTCAAGAGCTAAGATTGTAAAGGATAACAAAACTGCAGTCGATATTTATAACGTGCAGGCCAATGATATAAAGTTAGCTAATTATCAATGGCACTTTGATCAAAAGGGAGTTTTCAATTTACAGAGTAAACAATTAGTTGCATCAAGAGTGAATGCCAATATCTACAGGGATAAGACTCCCCCACATGATACAATATATAAACCCCTATTTAGTCAGTCCCTACGCGAGCTAAACTTCGGACTCCAAATCGATAATACACAAATTGTCCAGTCTACTTTAGAATACGAGGAATATGATGAAAAAGCAGTTGCACCTGGAAAGCTAACTTTCTCCAATTTCTACGCTAATATTGATCATATATATAGTGGTTATGGTCAAAGTAACATACCTGACACTTATATTCGAGTAGATGCACGCTTTATGAATGCAGCCCCATTAGTAGTAAACTGGAAATTTAATGTACTTAACAAACAAGACCAATTCAATATAAATGGTACAATTAAAGGTTTTCCTAGTGATGCAATGGATCCCTTTATCCAACCTTATATTAAAGCATCCACGAGTGGTAGACTTGATTTAGTAGAGTTTAATTTCACAGGAAATAATGAATATGCCACTGGACAATTCGCCATGGATTACAATAATTTAAAAGTTACTCTTTATCAAAAAGACGGAAAAATAAAACGAAATTTCCTCTCTGCAGTAGGTAATTTATTTATACGAAAAAACACCAAAGGTAAGGTGATAACAAAAGATATTCGAGAGGTAAAACGAACCAAAGAAAAGTCTTTTTTTAATTACCTTTGGTTATGCGTACTGCAAGGATTAAAGCAAACTATATTATAATAATCAACTATGAAAACTGTATTAATTACTGGAGCTAGCTCTGGAATTGGCAAAGCTACTGCCATGGAATTGGCTAAAGATTTTCGCCTTATTTTATGCGGTAGAAGACAGCAAAATCTTTTAGAATTAGAAGAAGAACTAAAAAAAATTACCCAAGTATTTACTTTAGTATTTGATGTAAGAGACAAAAAAGAAGTCTTTGAGAAAATTAATACTTTACCACAAGAATGGAAAAGTATTGATATCTTAATTAACAATGCGGGAAATGCACATGGACTAGCTAGTTTTCAGCAAGCAGATCTACAAGATTTAGAAGATATGATTGATATCAACGTCAAGGGATTAATCTATGTAACAAAAGCTGTCTTACCTCATTTATTAGAAAGCACCTCAGCTCACATTATAAACCTTTCCTCTATAGCAGGAAAACAAACCTATGGAAATGCCGCGGTATATTGCGCTAGTAAAGCAGCTGTAGAAGCTCTTTCTCAAGGTATGAGAATTGACCTACTGCAACAAGGGGTAAAAGTAACAAATGTTGCACCAGGAGCTGTTAATACAGAGTTTTCTTTAATTCGTTTTAAAGGAGATCAACAAAAAGCAGATAACGTATATGCTGGATTTGATCCTTTATCAGCTCAAGATATTGCCCAAACAATTGCTTATGCATTAAAGCAGCCAGATCATGTTCAAATAGCAGATATAACTATACTACCTAAAGCCCAAGCTAACGCTAGTAGTATTCATAGAAAATAAATACGACCGATTTTATCTTAACACATACATGAATATACCATTAACAATTCTAGGATTAATAGGATTGTACAGCTTGAATGTTCAAGCTCACAAAACAGAGCTAAAATCTTTTATAGAAATAAACTCTCTATTGGAAAGAAAAGACACTTTATATATCGACCTAAATAAAGATGTAGATTTTCAATTCGAAAACAACTTACAATGGTTCCAAGATAATAAGCTTGCCCTTTTTGGTATTAAAACAAAACAAGGAGAATTATTTATGGAACCGATGTTCTCCCAAATTGAATCCTTTAGCAATGGAGTTTCTATTGTTACTTTTGACAATCTTCAAGGGGCGATAAATCAAAAAGGAGAGATTGTGATTCCTTTTCAATACCAAGAATTACAAAGTAGCTCTCAAAATAGAATTGCTTTTTTTGAACTTGGACAATGGGGCTTTTTCAATACTAGAGGACAAATAGTAATCCCACCTAGTTTTGATTATGTCAGTGAATTTAACCAAGGACTTTGTTTAGTTTCCTTGAATAATAAATTTGGGTATATCAACACTAATGGTGCAACTATAATTCCTTTAATTTACGATTATGCAAGTGATTTTGAAGATGACCAAGCTTTCGTTCAAATTAAAAATGCCTCCTTTACTATTGATACTAAAGGACGAAAAATAGCAGAATAAAAAAGGGACTGTCTCATATTGACAGCCCCTTTTTTGTTTAATATCGTATTTTACTTAGTATAATTTAATTATTTAATCTGAAGTATAAACTATAGCTAATAAATTACTTCCCACAGCGAAGTAACCTTTATGAGATAGCCTCTTTTTTTATTACTTACTTTTGAATTTAAACCCTAAATTAAACCATGCTTTAGGCAGAGGCACTACACCAGCCTCAATATAGGTAGTATTAGTAAAGTTTTGCACATCTAAATAAATGTCATAAGTAGGTTTTGTAAAACTAACTTTAAAGTTATTTACCCAATAGCTTTTATAACTTAATCTTTGTTTGTATCCTGAGCTAAGGGTAAAGTGCCAGTCCCCTACATTTGAGCCTAACCTAGCCATAGCCTGATGCTTCAAACTTTCTAAAACATATTTACTTTCTACACCTTGGATATCTCCAATTATACTAGGGTCTAAATAGGTATAAGACAATCCAATATACCATTTTACTAGTGGTTTATCGAAGCGGTATTTACCATCTAAATTAACTCCAAGAGTTTTGTTATTTCCTATATTAAAAGTTTGGTATGGAAAATCCTGACTTTCCCTAACCCAGTCAATAAAATTAGATATATCTCTATAGAATAAAAAACCAGAAGCTTCAAAGGATTTATACTCATATTTACTTCCTAACTCTAATTGGTAGGATTTTTCAGGTTGCACCTGTGGATTTCCGATATTTCCAGGACGCTGATCTAAGTATAAATCCGTAAAGGTTGGCAAACGAGTCGCACTTCCAACATTAGCCATCACTCTCCAATTGTCCTTGATAAAATAAGCTAAATCAAGTCCAGGATAAAATTGCCAACCATAATTACTAGTATAATTAACATATCCCCCAGTATTAAGCTGTAACCTGTCCCATACAAAGGTGCTATAATCCAAAAATATACCATAGTTATTTTTATGGTGATTCCCTATATTGGTAGAATTTATTTGATCATATTGCAGTTGTGTACCTAAGTGAATACTTCCCTTATCTAATAAATACTCCATTTGCATTGCAATTTGCACAGAGGTATTATAATGTCTACTTCTTGCAGTATTTAAATCATGCTTATAAAAACGATAATCATCAAAGTTATAACGGATTCCAACGCTAGGAGTAAAGCTTAACTTATCGGAAAGGTAATTCTTTGCCTTAATATGCAAAATACTTGTTTGTACCACCTCCTGGGACTCCTTATCCGATGGCCAAGCATAAAATCCATTTGCACCAAATTTACTTTTAGCATAGCCTGCTAAAACTTGAATAGAATTTTTGGAATTGACTAAGAAGTTTCCTTGATAAAAAAGTTTATCATTATTGAAGTCTGTATTATACCTACTTCCATTACCAAAATCATGACTCGCAGACAATAAGTGACTCGATTTTTTCTTTGCAATACTTGCACCAAATTGAACCCCCGTATTATAGTATAAATCCGCATCTTCTTGCTCCTGTTGCCTAGTAAAATTACTTCCAATTACAGCAGAAGCGAACAACATGGATTCTTTTGGTGTTTTAGTTACAATGTTAATTACACCTGTTAAACTATTGGCTCCGTACAAACGAGCCGCTGGTCCCTTTATAATTTCAATTCTTTGCACTAAATCTAAACTAACAGGCATATTTAAGCTGTTATGACCTGTTTGTGCATCAGATATACTTTGCCCATTAATTAAAAGTATACTTTGATCAAAACTTCCTCCATCAATACTAATATCACTCTGACTTCCAAAGGGCCCTCTGCTACGAATATCTACACCAGAAACATAAGAAAGAACCTCTGCAATATTCTTAGCAGGCAACTCTTTTATATCTTGAGCTGTTATTATACTTACATTTTTATTCTTCAAACCATTGTGAGCTTGCAAGGAGGTGTCATAGATAACAATTTCTTCTAACTGATCAGGATTGGAAATATTTTGTCCATAAAAAACAAAAGGACTGCATATAGATGCAAAGCCGAAAAAAAAACGGCTAAAAAGACTAATTTTCATATTTTAAATATTACTGTTTACTATAGCTAATTCTAAGAGCTATAAAACTGTGACAAAACTACTTAGGGTTTAACAATGGGCTATAGGCCAGTTTAATAATATGCAATAGTCCAGATATGGTTTCCTGAATTGGAGAGAAGTTTTACAAAACATCCAAGGTTTTACAAATAATAATGCGTATTTTTAACAGTAGTGTATTTATTTTAATAGTGAAATCCCATGAAATATATAAGTTTCCTTTTTTTAATTCTACTTTCTACTTTTGCTTGTACTTCTAAGAAAAAGCAACAAATGCGCATTGTGTTCAAAGATGCCGTTGCAGATACATTAGTTGTAGAACCTATTGATGCTGTTGAAAAAACAGTGGAGATAGACTCTCTATATTTACAAGGATATGATCAGGCTATCCAAGAATTCTATGCTTTAAATAATTTTAAAACAGCTTGGGGCGACTCAAAAGATAGACAAGATTTACTACAAGTTATTGCCGATATTAAATACGATGGAATCCAATCATCCATCTTTGATTCCTCTACTCTATCTAATTACGACCAACAATACACAACATTAGCAGATTCTGTTCTAGTGCAGGCAGATATTGCCTATACTACTACTTTTAATAAATTAACGCAAAGCTTATTCAATGGTATACTAGATCCACGAAAGTTATATAATGATTGGGATTTAGAATACCATCAAATCAATACAGCTGCAACCCTTATTTTAGTATTAGATAACACAGCTGTACTCCAAGCATTTGACTCAATACGACCTCGCCATAAACAATATGGAAGATATCGCGATAAATTAAAACAATACTATGCCTTACAAGATACCTCTTTGTCTTTGCTAGATAGCCTACCAGAGCCGGGTAAAGACTACCAAGAGTTAATAGGTTTAAAAGAAAACTTACATTTTCTAGGATATTGGCCAGACTCAATAGGAATTAATCCGCACTATAATAAAGCATTACAACAAAGTTTAGAGCAATTCCAACAGGCTCATAAATTACCAAAAAATGATTATATTGATTCGAAGGCTATTGAAGCTCTTGAAAAAGAGAAACAACAACTATTTGAAAAGCTAATTGTAAATTTAGAACGCTTTAGATGGTTTCCACGAAAATATGGAAAGGACTATATTTTGGTAAATATTCCTGACTTCACTTTAGTAAGTGTTGCTAATCTAGATACTATACAAAAGCACAATGTAATTGTAGGAACCCCAAGAAGAAACACACCGATTCTAAGTTCTACCCTAACAACTGTAGTACTTAATCCCACATGGACCATTCCTCCTACTATTTTAAAGAATGATATAGTTCCAAAGGCTAAAAGGAATTCGAATTATTTTAATTCAATGAACTTTACCATCTATCAAAATTCAACTGGTAAAGTAGTAGAGCCTTCACAATGGGATGCTAGTAGGTATAATTCATATAGGTATGTTCAAAAAGGAGGGCCTGGAAATACACTAGGAAGAGTGAAGTTTATGTTTAAAAACAATCACTCTGTTTATTTACATGATACTCCGAATAAAACTTATTTTGACAAACAAGTTAGGGACATGAGTTCGGGCTGTGTTAGAGTGCAAAATCCATTTGATTTAGTGGAGTTTATTTTTGAATTACAAGATAATGATATTTCTAAACAGGATATAGACAAGATACTAAGCTCGGAAAAGACCACCAATATTAGTGTTTCAAAAAACCCTATTGGCGTATACTTATTATACTGGACTTTAAACTTAGATAAGAAACTTTATCCTACCGTAATCCACGATATATATAATTACGATAACGTCTTGTATAAAAAATTAATCAGTAAATAAAAAGAGTAGATAAACCACTTCGGTTTATCTACTCTTTTTATTTATTTATGTATTATTATTGTCTACTACTATACAAATGTAGTTTTGTTTTGATATTGTGCACTATCATGGTAAATAAACAAACAAGATTTATCTTTTATTAAATCGATTAACTCTTTATTTACCTCAACAGGAACCGCAGGGCATCCAAAGCTACGACCTAATCTTCCTTGGGCTTTGATTATACTTTCAGAAGCATACTTGGCTCCATGAATAACAATAGCTCTTTTTCGCGCATTGTCATTAATACCTTTCTCTACTCCATCTAATCGCAAAGACAATCCATTAATTCCATGATAAACCTCAGCAGTTTTATAAAACCCTAAACTACTCATATGGGATTCTAGGGCATTGGAAAAAGTGGAAGCAAACTCCTGCCCCGTCTTCATTCCATGAGCCACATAGGACTGTAGAACAATTTCATACTTATCCATATCAATAACCCAAAGTCTTTTTTTAGTAGAGGAAGCACTAAAATCAACTATGGTTAATTTGTTATTCAATATTTCTCCCTTTTCTTGCAAATAGAAATAGCCTTTCAAGGCCTGGTAAAAAATTTGCTGTGCAGGTGCATCAAAATAATTAGTAGTAAGAGAGGTGTATATTTGGCTTGCTTCTAACTCAAAACGCTCTTCCTTACTCAATACATTTATCTCTTTAGTCTCACTTTTTATATTTTCTAATACCTTAGTCTCTTCAAATTCTCTCTTATCTAAAGAAGTTAAACTAGCCTTTAATCCTGCCCCGGTCAACACACAGGCTACAACCCCTATGGCAAAAAACATTTTATTCATTACTTACTAATTTATAGGGAGTTAAACCAAAATTTAAAAAAAGTAAAAATATAAAAAAAAATTAAGTCACCTGTACTTTTATCGTTTTTTTACAACTAACTAATTGATTTTAATACTCCTAAGTGAGTTTTTTTTCAACACATAGTGAACTTACTCAATAAAAAACAACAAATCTCTGTGCTGCAATAGATAAATTCCATTACTAATGAGTAATTTTGCATAACACAACTAATTTTTTTTAAGACTATGAATAAAAAAGTAATCTTAATGATTTTGGATGGTTGGGGACAAACCCAAGATCCAAAAGTATCTGCAATAGAATTTGCTAAAACACCATATATTGATTCTTTATATAAAAACTACCCACATACTACTGTTCTAACAGATGGTTTAAATGTAGGATTGCCAGAAGGACAAATGGGTAATTCAGAAGTAGGCCATATGAATCTTGGAGCCGGACGAATAGTATACCAAGATTTAGTTAAAATCAATATGGCGGTAGAGAATAATACTTTAGCAGAAGAACCTGCATTAAAAGAAGCTTTTAAATATGCTAAGCAAAACAATAAAAAAGTGCACTTTTTAGGTTTGCTTTCTGATGGAGGAGTACACTCTCATGAAAAACATCTATATGGATTAATCAATGCAGCTCATAACCAAGGAGTAAAAGATCTGTTTGTACATGCCTTTACTGATGGAAGAGACGTAGATCCTAAGTCTGGACTAAATCATGTGAAAAATCTTTTAGAACAAAGCCAAGGAAAAGCTCAACTTGCAAGTATCATTGGAAGATATTATGCCATGGATAGAGACAAACGTTGGGAAAGAGTAGCAAAAGCATATAATCTACTTGTACATGGAGATGGTCAAAAGAGTACAGATGCTTTAAAGTCTATAGAAAAAAGCTACCAAGACAAGATTACTGATGAGTTCTTAGAGCCTCTTATAATGGTAGACCAACAACAAAATCCTATTGCAACTATCTCCCCAGAAGATGTAGTAATATTTTTCAACTTTAGAACAGACAGAGGTAGAGAACTAACGCAAGTTCTAACGCAAGAAGATTTCCCTGAGTATAATATGAGTAAGCTGCCTTTATACATGGTTACTCTTACTAATTATGATCCCACTTTTGAAAAAATACACGTAGTGTACAATAAAAGCAATATTACCAATACACTAGGAGAAGTACTTGAAAAACATAATAAAAAACAAATCAGAATAGCTGAAACAGAAAAGTACCCACATGTAACTTTCTTTTTCTCAGGAGGTAGAGAAAAACCTTTCGATAAAGAGCATCGCATTTTATGTCCTTCTCCAAAAGTAGCAACTTATGATTTACAACCTGAAATGAGTGCTTTTGAACTAAAAGATGCATTGATTCCAGAGCTAGATAAACAAGAAGTTGATTTTGTATGCTTGAACTTTGCCAATGGAGATATGGTTGGGCATACTGGAGATATGCAAGCAGCTATTAAAGCTTGTCAAGCCGTAGACCAATGTGTGGAACAAGTAGTGGATACAGCATTGAAGAACAACTATACCGTTTTAGTGCTTGCTGACCACGGTAACTGTGAAACAATGATTAACCCAGATGGAACTCCAAATACAGCGCACACTACTAACCCAGTACCAATGATATTAGTGGATAAGGATATTAAACAAATCCACAGTGGTGTTCTAGGGGATGTAGCTCCAACTATATTAGAATTAATGGGAGTAGAACAACCTTCTGATATGACAGGAAAATCACTACTTTAAATGTAATCGAGTAGGAGGCTGAAGATTATTTCTTCAGCCGACCTCTCACACCACCTGGCATACGGATCCGTACCAAGGCGGTTCTTAACTTTACGATACTTTTAAGTAGATGTCATGTATAGAAGTATAGC
>NZ_JBTXLS010000063.1:0-13636 GCF_054871665.1 Myroides sp. LJL115
CTGCGGAATCCTTCAATGCTAAAATAAAACACTTCAGAACGATGTATAGAGGTGTTAGAGATAAAGCTTTTTTCTTATTTAGATTAACGCAACTTTTTGCGTAGTCCCCAACTTTTGCACTTGATCCATAACTTTTAATAGAGTTTTTACCCATAAACGAAAAAAGGGACTATCTCATTAGAAATAGTCCCTTGCAGGGTGATTAATGGGTTTCGAACCCACGACCTTCGGAACCACAATCCGACGCTCTAACCAGCTGAGCTATAACCACCAGGTAATGTATTGTTATATCTTAAGATATTTAGGGTGATTAATGGGTTTCGAACCCACGACCTTCGGAACCACAATCCGACGCTCTAACCAGCTGAGCTATAACCACCAGGTAATGTACTGTTATATCTTAAGATATTTAGGGTGATTAATGGGTTTCGAACCCACGACCTTCGGAACCACAATCCGACGCTCTAACCAGCTGAGCTATAACCACCAGGTAATGTATTGTTATATCTTAGGATATTTAGGGTGATTAATGGGTTTCGAACCCACGACCTTCGGAACCACAATCCGACGCTCTAACCAGCTGAGCTATAACCACCGTGTTATTGTTTAACGGTTGCAAATTTAGCGATTTTTCTATACTTGACAAGCTTTTTTCAATAAAAAATTAAACTATTTTATATCAAATCCGCTAATGTATTGACTGCTACGTACCTTTCCGTTGTAAAACCTTCTGCAAAATCTGTATTTATTAGCCTTCCTAGGTCCTGAGCGCGGTAAGTGACGCTTTGAATAAAGTTTTTTGAGGTAATTGGAGTGGCAGGTTCTTTTGAATTCTTATCAAAAAACTGCGTTTTATATGCTAAAACTGATTCCAATTTCTTATCCATATATCCTGTAACATCAACTACAAAATCCGGTTCGATATTTTTCCATTGAATATAGTGATATACCACCTTTGGTCTGTAAGCTTTTTGTTGCTCTCCGTCTAAAGTTGTTTCTATTTTTGTTAATCCAGATAAAAAACATGCATCTGAGACAGTATCACTACCTTTAGCATGATCAATATGTCTATCGTCAATTGCATTGCATAAAACTATTTCTGGTCTATATTTTCGAATCATTTGGATGATTTTAAGCTGATGCTCTTTATCATTAATAAAGAAACCATCTGCAAAGCCAAGATTCTCTCTTATTTCAACTCCAAGTATCTTTGCAGCGTTAGTAGCCTCCTCTTTACGAGTAATAGCTGTACCTCTTGTTCCAAGCTCTCCTTGAGTCAAATCAATAATACCCACTTTTTTTCCATGAGCGATTTCTTTTGCTATAGTTGCTCCGCATCCTAATTCTACATCATCTGGATGTGCTCCAAAGGCTAATATATCTAATTTCATTACTTTTAATTTAAAATTTTCTTCATTGTACTACTTTTGTTAACTGTCTCTAAGAACTCTAAAGTAGGGTTACTATCTTTAGTAACCCCACAACCTATATATAGATTTACAGTATTCTCTTTAATAGACATACAACGTAAATTGACATATAAATCTGTAGTAACTTTTTCTTTATAGAAATCTACATTTAACTCCCCTAAATATCCTGCGTAATATTCTCTATCATACCCCTCTTTATTTAAAAGAAAATCAAGTGCTGGTTTCTTAGGTAATCCGCATACTGCCGGTGTAGGATGTAAAGCTTCAATAATAGCTTTTAAATCCTTCTCTTTAAGTTGGGCCTCTATATCTGTGCAAATATGCATTACTCTAGCTGCTTTCCTCGTATAAGGCGTAGAACTTTGTATCTGATTTACAAAAGGACGTAATGCCTCTATAATAAAATCCGTAACAAATTGCTGTTCTTGTTTTTCTTTCTCTGGCCATATAACCTGCTGTTGTCCTAAATTTACCTGTGTACCTGCTAAAGACATGGTATGTAGAGTACAATTATCAAGAGATAAAAGACTCTCTGGAGTAGCTCCACACCATAATCCTACTTCGGGATGGTACATTAAAGAACAAAACGCAGTAGGATAAGCTTTGGATAATCTTTTAAATAAATCACTTAAGCAGCCAACTTTAGTTTGAACACTTTGTTTTCTTGACGGAACTACTTTTAAAAACTCTCCTTTTTTAATTGCCTCCACGCATGACTCTACTAAATTCTCAAAATTTAACTGACCTTGATCATGAAGGATAACATTGTTTTTATTATGGCCTAAATCATGAGAGAAATCCAATTCTAATTCTTTTACAATTGATTTATTTAAAGGAATATAAAACCTTTGTCCTTTATGAAAAGGAGCAAATACAAAGCCACTTTCCTCAAATGTATGTACAGGGTAGATATGGTTGTTTTCTTGAAAAATCCCAATAGCTTTAGTAGAATCCGCCTTCTTGTAGATTACAAAAGGTAAATTTTCTGCATATTGTTTTTCTAAAGATTCAAATAAATCCATATTATGCTTTATTCATTACAATATTAGTTATTTTACAAATAGAAATTAACTCATTATTATCATCGGTTATCCTTATCTCCCATAAATGTATAGTCCTTCCACGATGTAATAGTGTAGCCTTTCCAATTACTCTTCCAGCTCTTTTACTTTTAACATGGTTGGCCGAAATCTCAATACCCCTTACCTCTTGGGTGTTAGTATCAATTAACATTAGGGAAGCACCACTACCTAGACTTTCAGCAAGAGCAACACTTGCTCCTCCATGTAATAAGCCCATTGGTTGATGTACCTTGGAATTCACCGGCATAGTTGCAACTAAAAAATCTGGACCTGCGTCTATAAATTCTATGCCTAGGGTCTGCATTAAAGTATCTTTCGAAATGTCTTTAAACATTTTTAAGGTTGCTTGCTTATCGAATTGTTTGTTTCTCATTTTAGCTCATTCACTTGCAAAGTTATACTTCGGCAAATATAAAGCTCTTAATTTTAAAGTAAAATTAACTTTGATGTCTTAAATTATTTATAATTCTAGTGTTTTTTGGACTATGGTCAACTTTAAAGCTAGATAAATCACCGTGATTATAGGATTTTTTAGTAATTTTAGACCCTCGTAGAATAAAGTTACGAAAATTAATTAGAAAGATAATGGAAGATATCCAACAAGAAGTTCATAATGCCTATCAAGTTATTAAAGATGGTGGTATCATTTTATATCCAACCGATACGATTTGGGGCATAGGTTGCGATGCGAATAATTCACAAGCAGTTAAAAAGATTTATGAATTAAAAAAACGAATGGAAACCAAAAGCATGATTGTTTTGGTAAACGGTGATCGATTAATGCATCGTATTTTCCCTCAAATTCCTGAGGTTGCTTGGGATATTATAGACTATAGTGAGAAACCTACTACCTTAGTTTTAGATAACCCACAACATGTTGCCAAAGAAGTTATTTCAAGTGACAATTCTTTAGGTGTTAGGATAATAAAAGATCCTTTTTGCTATAAGTTAATTGAAAGAATGAAATCTCCTTTAGTTTCTACCTCTGCTAATATTAGCGGTTATCCTTCCCCGAGAAACTTCTATGAAATTTCTTTGGATATTATTGAAGGTGTGGATTACATTGTAAAATTAAGACAAGAAGAAACTAAACCAGGAACACCTTCCACAGTTATTAAATTAAAACAAAACAATCAAGTAACAATACTTAGAAAATAAATCCTTGGTATTTTACTTTATACACTATGAATAAGACCCCAGTATATACACAAGCCCTAGAACATCCTATTTTTGAGATAGTTAGTCAAGCAGCTCGTAATTTAAAAATAGATAGTTATGTTATTGGTGGGTTTGTTAGAGATTTTTTATTACAAAGAGATTCTAAAAAAGACATTGATATTGTTGCCATAGGCAGTGGTATAGAATTAGCCTTAGAAGTTTCTCGCTTATTACCCAATCATCCAAAAGTACAAGTATTTAAAAACTACGGTACTGCTATGCTTAGGTATATGGATATTGATGTAGAGTTTGTAGGAGCTAGAAAAGAGTCTTATCATTTTGATAGTAGAAAACCTGTTGTAGAAGATGGCAGCCTACAAGATGATCAAAACAGAAGAGACTTTACAATAAACGCTCTAGCGCTTTCTTTGAACAAAGAAAACTTTGGACACTTATTAGATCCTTTTGATGGGCAAAAAGATTTAGAAAATAAGATAATTCGCACGCCTTTAGATCCTGATATCACTTATTCAGATGACCCGTTGCGAATGATGAGAGCAATTCGTTTTGCCACTCAACTTAATTTTCGCATTGAAGAGGAATCTTTAGAGGCAATTACTAGAAACCATTCTAGGTTAGAAATTATTTCAGGTGAAAGAATTGTAGAGGAATTAAATAAGATATTACAAACTCCTACCCCATCCATAGGTTTTCTATTATTATACAAAACTGGATTATTACATTTGATTCTACCAGAATTAGTTGCATTAAATCAAGTAGAGGAAATTGAAGGGCATACCCATAAAAATAACTTTTACCACACTTTAGAGGTGGTGGATAACATTAGTAGAAATACAGAGGATCTTTGGCTAAGATGGGCAGCTTTATTACACGATATTGGTAAGGCTCCAACTAAAAGATTTAGCAAAAGAAATGGATGGACTTTCCACGGACATGAATTTTTAGGAGGAAAAATGGTTAAAACTATTTTTACTAGACTTCATATGCCTTTGAACCAAAAAATGAAATTCGTTCAAAAGATGGTAACGATGAGTTCAAGGCCAGTGGTTCTTTCTCAAAAAGAAGTTACCGATTCAGCTGTTCGACGCCTGGTTTTTGATGCTGGAGAAAATGTAGAAGATCTAATGATTTTATGTGAGGCAGATATTACCACAAAAAATGCAAATAAGTTCAAAAAATACCATAATAACTTTAAACTTGTTCGTGAAAAAATTGTTGAGGTGGAAGAAAGAGATCAAATTAGAAACTTTCAACCCCCAATTAGCGGAGAAGAAATTATGGAAACTTTTGGCCTTGAACCTTGTAGAGAAATAGGTTCGATTAAAGAGTCAATTAAAGAAGCTATATTGGAAGGTGTTATCGCTAATGATTACGATGCAGCTTACCAGTATATGGTATCTAAAGCTACCAAAATGGGCCTAGAAGTAGTTAATAAATAATAACATATAAAAATGAAGAAATATTTCTTATCTCTTTCAAAACTTTCATTAATATTAGTCTATCTAGTAATTTTTGCTGGCGCTGCGGTACGAATGACTGGTTCAGGAATGGGATGTCCGGATTGGCCGAAATGTTTTGGTTTTTATATTCCTCCTACTGAAATTGAAGAAATTCAATGGCAAAGTGATAGAGAATATGAAAAAGGACAAATGATTATTTATCAAGAGAGTCTGTATAAGGCGAAAACTAACCTTACTACAGGTAGCTCTATTAATATAGATAATTGGGAAAAATACACCAAACACGCTTATGCACAATTTAATGCACAACATACTTGGATTGAATATATCAATAGATTATGTGGTGCCTTAGCAGGGTTTGCTTGTGTAGCAATGGCAGTTAGCTCCTTTGGTTATTGGAGAACTAAAAAATCCTTGGTTTTAGCCTCATGGTTGGTTGTTTTTTTAATGGGCTTCCAAGCTTGGTTAGGAGCTACAGTAGTTTACTCAGAGCTGAATCCATTTAAGATTACTACTCACATGGTAATGGCCTTAGTTATTGTAGCATTGATAATAGCTATTATAAGAGGAGCTCAAAACAAAACAGAGATTAAAAAGTATGATGGTAAATTCAGATTCTTACTAACTATCGCACTTATTTGTACTTTAGTACAAGTAGTTTTAGGTACACAAGTTCGAGAATTTATTGATGAACAGGTTCGCGCTGGGATAACTAACGAATACTTATGGTTAAACAATCCTAGAGTAGACTTTTTTATCCATAGAAGCTTCTCGTTTTTAATCTTATTTACTAACTTTTATTTATTTTATTTAAATAGAAGATTAAGCCTAGGATTTAATAGAATGAATTGGGTACTAGTGTTATTAACTTTAGAGGTAATATCGGGAGTGCTTATGAGCTATTTCCACTTCCCTTTTGGAACGCAAGCAGCTCACTTAGTATTGGCTTCTTTATTATTCGGAGTACAATTCCAATTGGTTCTAGAGGCACGTAAATGTTACCACTGCGGTAAAAGTAACGAAAACTAACTATGCGAAAAACAGCAAGACAATTCCTTTCTTTATAGCTTAAACACTGTAAAATAGGTAGAATAAAAAAAGCTTTATTGACAATGTCAATAAAGCTTTTTTTATTCTGTACCCTATGTATGTACTCTATTTAACTAGGATTAATCTGCTTTTATTACAAGACTCTCTACCGCAGGGTTTTTATCTAATATAAAATCTATTGTCTTTTCTACCACAAGGTTTAAATCACGCGACAATACTTTATCTAAATAAGGATGTTTTGCCCCAAAAACGTGATCTGCATCTTCTATTTTAATCAAACTTGAGCTAGTAATCCACAAATGCAAAAGGTCTGCTTCTTTTACATCTACAGCTTGATCTAAAGTGCCATGAACTATTAAGGTAGGTTTCTTTAGATTTTGTGCAGCTTTTTGAATATTTAATGCTTCAAAATTGGTTTCAAAATCTTCCCAATATGTAAAATAATGGGGTAACTCTTGATTAGTACGTAGATTTTTAACATAGAAAACTCCTCTTTCTTTCCAAGAGTCAAAACGTTGTCTTTGCGGAAAGCGCTTTTTAAAATCCGCAACTCCTGCCCATATAATAACTTTAGTAACATCTGGATTATAACAGCCCTGTAAAACTACATTACCTCCTGCTCTACTATGACCTATAATACTAATATCTGTAGAATCCACTAGAGCATGGGTTTTGTAAGTATTTATAACATCTTTTAGATCTTCTTGCTCTAAAGAATAGGTATTAGTTGCGAAAGCCTCTAAATCCACAAATTCGGTAGGATTATCAATGGAAGTTCCATTTTTTGAGAAATTAAACTTTACTACAAAAGCACCTGCTTTTGCAATAGTATCCATGGCTATATGCCAAGCTCCCCAATCTTTAAAACCTTTATACCCATGTGCAAAGATAACCAAAGGCAAGTTCTTTTGACCTTTGGGATAAGTGAAATCACTAAGAATTTTACCTTGAGTCTTATCTATTATAAGGCTCTGTTTTATTAATTCCATGTATTTAGTTTTTTAAGCTTTATATGCTTCATTATTTTGGCCTATATTTTTGAGAATATAGATAGATACACAAGATAAGGTTTTAAGGACAATAAAGCTTAAAAAACTCTTCTATACTGGTCTTTTTAATTAAAAGGTAAATCTTGGTTGGAAAGAAGTTTGATGTACATTTTAGTATATAAAGGAACTGCTATACCTAAGGCATCTGCTTGTCTAACAATATATCCACCCATAGTATCTAATTCTGTAATGGTTTTATGCGCTAAAAAATCACTATGCATAGAAGTAGTTGATCCAGCTGGATTATTATTAAAGTTCTCCATGATAGTTTCTGCTAAGCCCTTAGGAATACTAATATTTAGTCCTTGCGCCACGCTTATAGCCTCTTGAAGAAGTTCTTTTATTTGACTTGGGTATTTAGATATAATTTCATTAAAACTTGCATTATAATAGGTAGTTGCCATTGCAGAAGCAGATACTAAAATGTATTTTTTCCAAATTTCAGTTTTGATATTCTGGGTTAGAGTACAAAGAATTCCAGCTTTTTTAAAAGTCTGCTCTAATTTATCCATTCTTGGATCTGTTGTGTTTTGCAATCCAAAATAAATATACTGTTTTCCACTAGGATTTTGTACTACACCAGGCTGCGATAAACGCGTTAAGATATAGGTACATCCCTGTAGTACTAATGCATCTGGGAAAGCCAATTTTAACTCAATATAACTTTGGGTTCCGTTTAAAAGAGGAAGGATAACCGTATTTGGTCCTACCATAGGCTTTATTTGAAGGATAGCCTGTTGTAAATCATAGGTCTTAGTAGCTAAAATAACATAATCACTTACACCTATTTCCTTGGCATCGTCACTGATTAAAGCTGGTTTAGCAATAATGGTTCTCTCAGCATCTTCTACCTTTAAGCCTTGCTTTTTAATAGTCTGTAGATTTTGATTTCTAGACAAAAAACACACTTCTACTTCTGGAGAGTTTTGGTAAGTATTGGCTAATAGTCCGCCATAGAATCCGCCTACTCCACCTAGGCCAACAATTGAGATTTTTATTTTTGTAGACATTTTTTTTCTTTTTAAACTAAAATACAAGATAGTGGTTTTTAAAGAAAAAAAGAAGACCTTTTTAACAAAAAATCTTCTTTTTTTTAGAGCTAATTTCCCCAGTTTTCTAAAATTATTTTAAATAAAAATAAGGCGGATAACAAATACACTGTTAAGGTTATTTGTTTATATTCTTTTGAGAATAATTTAAATATAGTATAGCTTAAAATTCCAAACACAATACCCTCAGCAATACTATAGGTGAAGGGCATGAAAATAATGGTTAAAAAAGCAGGAAGACCATCACTAAAATTAGTGAAGTTTATATTACTTACACTTGAAATCATAAATAGTCCAACAACAATTAAAGCTGGAGCTGTAGCAGCTGGGGGAATAATCAAAAACAACGGGGCGAAAAACAAGGATAAAGCGAACATTAAAGCCACAGATACAGCTGTTAAGCCTGTACGCCCTCCACTTGCTACTCCTGAGGCACTTTCAACGTAAGAAGTTACCGAACTTGTTCCTAATACTGCTCCAAAAGTAGTACCAATAGCATCGGTAAAAAGCGCTTTTTTCATCTGAGGGAAATTGCCGTCTTTATCTGCTATATTAGTTTTAGAAACGACTCCTATCAAAGTACCAATAGTATCAAATAAGTTTACAAACAAAAAGGTAAATACAATAATTACCATATCTAATGAAAGGATTTGATCCCAACCTTCTTTGGTAAACATTGGCTCTAAAGCTTTACCGAAAATAGGCTCAATCGAAGGTGGAATATCTACAATAGTAGAAGGCAAATTTACATCTCCTAAAATAATCCCCAATACTGTAGCACTTAAAATCCCAAACAAGATAGCCCCATTTATGTTGCGAATAAATAAAATACCACTGATTATTAATCCAAAAAAAGCAATCCAAACAGAGTGATTGGAAAAGTCTCCAAGGCGCACTAATGTATTAGGGTCACTAACTACTATTCCGGCACTTTTTAGGCCAATTAAGGTAATAAACATACCAATCCCTACTGGAATAGCATCTTTTAATACCTTGGGAATGCTCTTGACAATTAACTCTCTTACATTGAAAAAAGTTAATAATAAAAATAATAAACCTTCAATAAAAACAGCTGTTAAAGCAAATTGCCAGCTATACCCTAGGGTTAATACTACCGTGTAAGTAAAAAAACTATTAAGGCCCATTCCTGGGGCTTGTGCTATAGGTAGTTTAGCGTACAATCCCATGAATAAAGTTGCAATTATTGCTGTTAAAGCGGTTGTGGTAAATAGTGCATTTTTATCCATACCTGCCTCCGATAAAATCATAGGGTTAACTACTAAAATATACGACATGGTTAAAAAAGTAATTATCCCTGCGAGGAACTCTTTTGAAATGGTGGTATTATTTTTGTTTAAGTCGAAATACTTTTCGAAAAAATCCTTCATTGTTGTGTTGATATTTAAAAATGCAAAAGTACTAAAGTATTTTCCACCCTAGTCTATAGAAAGTTAAGAATTTCTATATTAAAATGTTTAAATATTGCTAAAGTTGTCTTTTAGTAAAATGCTTATTACTTCTTTAAATAGTTAGAATTCTTTATCTTTGTTTCTTTGTGAAAAAATATGCATAATACTGAAGATACCATAGAAGTAATTGGAGCTAGAGTCCATAACTTAAAAAATATAGATGTTAGTATACCTCGAGAGAAACTTGTTGTTATAACAGGTCTATCAGGCTCTGGGAAATCTTCCTTAGCTTTTGATACTATATATGCCGAAGGGCAAAGAAGATACATTGAAACTTTCTCAGCTTACGCTAGACAATTTCTAGGGGGGTTAGAACGTCCAGATGTAGATAAAATTGATGGTTTATCTCCTGTGATTGCCATTGAACAAAAAACAACTAATAAATCACCCCGTTCCACCGTTGGTACCATCACGGAAATTTATGATTTTTTACGACTTTTATATGCTAGAGCATCAGATGCTTATAGCTATAATACAGGAGAAAAAATGGTAAGCTACTCCGATGAGCAAATTCAAGATTTAATTGTCAAAGACTTCCAGGGAAAGAGGATTAATATCTTAGCCCCTGCGGTACGTTCCAGAAAGGGGCATTATAGAGAACTTTTTGAGCATATTGCCAAGCAAGGCTTTTTAAAAGTACGAGTAGATGGAGAAATAAAAGATATTATTTCTGGAATGAAAGTGGATCGGTACAAAAATCATGATATCGAAATAGTAATTGATCGTATTGCTGTAGATAATACCGAATTAACCCTTCAAAGAATTGCACAAAGTATTAAAGTTGCAATGCATTATGGAGAGGATATTATCATGGTGATTGAACAAGACAATCCACAGACAAGGTTTTTCTCTAGACATTTAATGTGTCCTACAACAGGAATTTCATATCCTAAACCAGAGCCTAACAACTTTTCATTTAACTCTCCAAAAGGGGCTTGTGATAAATGTAATGGACTTGGTACAATTAATGAAATTAATATGTCCAAGATTATTCCTGATGATTCCATAAGTATTCAAAAAGGAGGTCTTGCTCCATTAGGAGAAATGAAAAAAACTTGGATCTTTACTCAGTTAGAAACCATAGGTCAAAAATATGGTTTTACTCTAAATGACCCAATTTCTAAAATATCTAAAGAGGCTATGGATATTATTTTATATGGTGGACAAGAGAGTTTTTCTGTTGTGAGTAAAGTTGCAGGGATTACTAAAAACTATAAGATTGATTTTGAAGGAGTTGTAAACTTCATACAAAACCAATATGATGAAAATGACAGTGCAACAATAAAAAGATGGGCTAAGGAATTTATGGATGAAATTATTTGTCCACAATGTGATGGTACTCGCTTAAAAAAAGAAGCACTCTATTTTAAGATAGCTAAGAAAAATATTGGAGAATTAATTCAAATGGATGTAGCTACATTGATTGAATGGTTTTCCACTATTGAAACCAAATTAACTAAAAAGCAAAAGCAAATTGCCAACGAGGTTATCAAAGAAATTAAGACTAGGTTAAACTTCTTACAAGATGTAGGTTTAACTTACTTATCTTTAAACAGAAGTTCTAGAACACTTTCCGGTGGTGAAGCCCAGCGGATTCGCTTAGCCACTCAAATTGGATCCCAACTTGTAGGAGTCTTATATATTTTAGATGAACCTAGTATTGGCTTGCATCAAAGAGATAATGAACGCTTAATTAGATCTTTAGAATCCTTAAGAGATATTGGAAACTCAGTGCTTGTAGTAGAGCATGATAAAGATATGATTCAAAGAGCAGACTATGTGATTGATATAGGTCCTTTTGCTGGTAAAAATGGAGGACAAATTATCAGCAAAGGTACTCCAGAGGAGCTTTTAAAGGAAGACACTTTAACGGCTAAATACATTCATGGAGAATTAGAGATCCCTGTACCTAAAAAGAGAAGAAAAGGAAATGGTAAATTTTTATCCCTAGAGGGAGCAACAGGTAATAACCTGAAAAATGCTTCTATAGAGGTGCCTCTTGGTACTTTAACTTGTGTAACAGGAGTTTCAGGCTCAGGGAAGTCTACTTTAATTAATGGTACACTTTATCCTATTTTAAACACTCACTTTTTTAATGCAGTTGCCAAACCCCAACCTTATAAGAAAATAAGTGGTTTAGAAAACATTGATAAAGTTATTGCAATTGACCAAAGTCCTATTGGAAGAACTCCGCGTTCTAACCCTGCTACCTATACGGAGGTTTTCTCTGATATTAGAAGCTTATTTGCTCAAACTACAGAAGCCTCTATAAGAGGATATAAACCAGGTAGATTTAGCTTTAACGTAAAAGGTGGTCGTTGTGATTCTTGTGAAGGTAGTGGTGTAAGAACCATTGAAATGGGCTTTTTACCTGATGTATATGTAGAATGTGAAATTTGTCAAGGTAAGCGTTTTAACAGAGAAACTTTAGAAATTCGATATAAAGGAAAATCCATATCGGACATTTTAAATATGACCGTAGAAGAAGCTTGCGAGTTTTTTGAAAATATTCCAAAAATTTACCGTAAATTGAAAACGATAAATGAAGTTGGTTTAGGATATTTAACTTTAGGGCAGCAAAGTACTACCCTATCTGGTGGAGAAGCCCAAAGAATTAAGCTAGCTAGTGAATTGTCCAAAAAAGATACAGGAAATACTTTCTATATTTTGGATGAGCCTACAACTGGTTTACACTTTGAAGATATCAGAGTACTGATGGAAGTTATCACTAAACTAGTAGAAAAAGGAAATACCGTCTTAATTATTGAACATAATTTAGATGTAATTAAATTAGCCGACTACATTATTGATGTTGGACCAGAAGGTGGTAAAAATGGCGGACAAATCGTAGCTAATGGTACACCGGAACAAATCATCAAAAATAAAGACAGCTTTACAGGGTATTTCCTTGAAAAGGAATTAAAAAAGAATTAAATTATGAAAGAAACTTTTGAAAATGACGATGCGAAGATTAAAGAAAAATTCAAACAAAAAACCTGGGCAGAAATTAAGATAAATGATTCTTGGGCTATTTTTAAAATAATGTCTGAGTTTGTTAATGGATACGAGAAAATAGGACGTTTAGGTCCTTGTGTTTCTATTTTTGGTTCAGCAAGAACAAAAACTGATGATCCATATTATAAATTAACTGAAGAGATAGCATATAAAATAAGTAAAGCAGGTTATGGTGTTATTACCGGTGGAGGACCTGGTATTATGGAGGCAGGAAATAAAGGAGCTCATTTAGGACAAGGTGTCTCGGTGGGTTTAAATATTGACCTTCCATTTGAACAGCACTTCAACCCTTATATAGACGCTGATAAAAATTTAGAGTTTGACTACTTTTTTGTTAGAAAAGTAATGTTTGTTAAATACTCGCAAGGTTTTGTTGTGATGCCTGGAGGATTTGGAACTCTTGACGAACTTTTTGAGGCTATTACCTTAATTCAAACCAAGAAAATTGCTAAATTTCCAATTGTATTAGTTGGTACGGAATTTTGGAGTGGATTAATGGATTGGATCAAAACTACTTTACTGCACGGACACAATAATATCTCAGAAAAAGACTTAGATTTAATTAAAATCGTAGATTCAGCAGAAGAAGTTGTAGAAGTTATTGATACTTTCTATAAGAAGTATAGCTTACAGCCAAATTTCTAATTATTGTATTTCCACATGTATTGTTTTTTATAAATAGAATAGGAGGCTGAAGATTATTTCTTCAGCCGACCTTTCACACCACCCGGCATACGGTTCCGTACCAAGGCGGTTCTTAACTTTACGATACTTTTAAGTAGATGTCATTTAGAGATGGATAACCTGCTCGTCTTAGTACTTGCTTATTTAATGTAGTATGGAGGACAAAACT
>NZ_JBTXLS010000064.1:0-12847 GCF_054871665.1 Myroides sp. LJL115
CTACTTTAGTAATATTGAAATGCTCTACCAAGTACTCTGGTAGGATTAATTTTAGTAATTCTTTGCTGTCCATCATAACACAAAGATATTATTTTATCTTTTCCTCCCCAAGTTTTGTACCTGATCCCTTTTTTTACTGTGAGAATGGAGTGTAGAAGTGGGAAACTTAATATTGCTAAGGCAATGATTTTTTTTCAGCTTGTTTAAGTGTTGATTGTAAGTAGACTAGGGGTTGAGAGCGTTTTCTTTGGGGAATAATTTTGTAAAGTCATTAAAAAGATTCTATATTTGCACTTAGGTAAGTCCTACACGACCAGCTCCTGTAGAATCCTCCAGGGTGGGAACGCAGCAAAGGTATACGGTTGTAGCGGTGCGATGTAGGTAGCTTACCTTTTTTTCTTGAAACAAAAGAAATTACTTTATAGTAATATCCTTAATATAAAAAAAGGTCAAGCAATTTTGCTTGACCTTTTTGTTTTATACAGTTCCTTTGAATTGTGGTTTTCTTTTTTCTAAGAATGCAGTAGTTCCTTCTTGGAAGTCTTCAGTTTCAAAACACTCTCCGAAAGCTTTTATTTCTTCATGATAACCATTAACTCCTTCTTTGTAGTTTGCATTGATGGCTTTGATTGCCTTTGCAATTGCTGTAGTGGAGTTCTTACTTATTTTTAAAGCTAACTCTTCAGTAAAGTTTAAAAGCTCTGTAAGGGGTTGTACATGGTTAACTAGACCAATTTGTAATGCTTTATTAGCATCGACCATTTGAGCAGTCATGATTAATTCCATGGCTAATCCTTTTCCTACTAATTGTGCTAATCTTTGTGTTCCTCCATATCCTGGGATTAATCCCAAAGTTACCTCCGGTAAACCCATTTTTGCATTTTCACTTGCCACTCTAAAATGACATGCCATTGCTAGTTCCAGACCTCCTCCTAATGCAAAGCCATTTACTGCTGCAATAATTGGTTTTGGGAAGTTTTGCACATAGTCAAATAACAACTCTTGACCTTTGGCAGCAAGTTGAGAACCTTCGCTTAGATTAAAATCAGAGAATTCTTTGATATCTGCTCCAGCAACAAATGCTTTTTCCCCACTACCAGTAACTATAATTACTTTAATTTCTTTATCGGTTTCTAAAGTAGTTAATGCAGAATGTAATTCTTCAATTGTAGCTTTATTTAAGGCATTTAATTTACTAGGTCTATTAATAGTAATAGTCGAAATGTGCCCATTGTTTTCAACTATAATGTTCTCATAAATCATATAATTTCTTCTTTTTGTGTATTACCTAGTTCGTATATCGACATATAATACGCAAGTTAGTATGTGATAAAAATAAGTAATTTTATTAAGAGTAAATAATTTAAGTTTCTAATAAAGCTAGGGATATTTTCTTAAATTCACCTACGTTGCTGAATTCGCCTACAATGCAAGAGAAATTATTTGTTTTGTTTATTAGCTAGAATTGCCTTGTATAATCTAATCCCTAACATTAATAGGATTGCTAGGCCAAATAGGGCAAGTACCCCAAATATCCAATCCAGACTACTCTTTAATATTACAATAAACACAATACTAAATAGTAAAAGGGTTGCTCCTTCATTAAATATTCTAAAGTAAGAAGATTTTTTGGTGAGGGTTCTAGAGGATATTTGCTTTACGAAAGTTTGACATCGTAAGTGATAGATCCAAAGTAGAATTACAAAGGCTAATTTTATATGCATCCAAGGTATGGTTAATAAATTTGGATTCAATACAAGCATTGTTACGCCAAACACGGTAGTTAAAATCGCAGCGGGCCAAGTAATGATGTTGAAAAGTCTTTCAACCATTATCTGGTATTGGTTTTGAAGTATTACTTTTTGTTGCTGCTCCATATTGTTTGCTTCACAATAATATACAAACAAGCGTACAATGTAAAAAAGACCTGCAAACCAACATACTACAAAAATAATATGTAGGGATTTTATATATAGGTATAACATGTTTAGTTATTTTTCCATTGATTTATCCACTCAACTAATGCCTCTACCCATTTAGGGTTGTCATTTAAACAAGGAACGGTTTCAAAGTGTTCTCCTCCTCTGTGTAGAAATTCCTCTTTAGCTTCCATGGCTATTTCTTCCAAGGTTTCTAAACAGTCTGCCACAAAGGCTGGTGTGACTACTAAAAGCTTTTTAATTCCATTTTCAGCTAACTCATTTACGGTTTTATCTGTTGCAGGTTGTAGCCATTTATCAGGACCTAGTCTACTTTGAAAGCTATTGCTATATTTATTTGGATCTAAGCCTAATTTCTGTGCCACAGACTCTGTTGTTTGTAAACATTGGTGACGATAGCAAAACTCATGAGCCTTAGAGAAGGTAGAACAGCAACTTTTATCCATTTTACAATGGCCTTTGGTTATATCTGATTTTTTAATATGCCTTTGTGGTACCCCGTGATAGGAGAAAAGTAAATGATCATAGTCTTTTGTCTTTAGGTACTTTTCTATAGAACTTGCTAAGGCGTCAATATATTGTGGTTTATTATAAAAGGCCGGTAGACTACTTAGTTGTATTTGCGGGTATTTTGCAGCAATTATATCTTTAGCTAAGACCTCTATTGTTTGTGTAGTAGCCATGGCATATTGTGGATATAAAGGAATCATTAAGATCTGCTTGACACCTTTTTTATGTAAGTTATCAATTCCTTGTTCAATACTTGGCTGGCCATAACGCATTGCTAGTTCAACAGGTATATCTACTTGTTCTTGTACTTTTTTAGTGAGTCTTTCTGAGATGACAATTAATGGGGAACCTTCTGGCCACCAGATTTTTTTATAAGCCTCCGCTGATTTTTTAGGTCTTGTATTAAGTATAATCCCCTTTACAAGAAAGGCTCTAAATAGATAGGGTACATCTATTACTCTTTGGTCCATTAAAAACTCATCTAAGTAGGGTTTAACATCCTTAGCAGTAGGTGACTCAGGTGAGCCTAAATTCACAAGTAAAATACCTTTCATAACTCCTTTTATTTGGTTAATGACATTAAATATTTTTTTGGAGTAGTCCCAAATTTCTTTTTAAATGCAGCAATAAAGTGGCTAGATGAACTATATCCTATTTTACTGCCCACTTCATTTACATTGAAGTTAGAACTATCCAATAATTTTCTAGCGTATTCCATTTTATAATCAAAAAGAAAGCTGAAAACAGAATCTCCATAGATCTGTTTAAAACCTAGTTTCAATTTTTTGATATTAAGTCCAACTGTATCGGCTAGCTCTTGTAAAGTTGGAGGTTCAGCCATTTTAGAGATAATAATATCCTTGGCTCTTTTTATTTTTAATACATCATCCTCATCCGATAAAAAAGGACAGTTTTCAATATTCAAATCTTCATTATGGTTGAATAACAAGCTTAGAAGCTCATAGGTTTTACCGGTGTAATAAAGAGTTTTAATCGATGGATTCATATAAAAATTAAACATCTGATTCAAAACAATGGACATAGAAGGGGTGATTTGTTCTTCTTGATAGTATTTTTTATTTCTATTCTCTTGGGTTAAAAAACCAATGAACTCAGCTTCCGATGAAAAAAGAGCATGAAATTTTTGAATTGATATTAATACACAAAGCATATGAGAATTCTCTCCCACTTCTAGATGTAAAGGAAGTGGTTTTTGTGGGTTATATAAAAGTAAGGATTTGTCTTCTTGTAAGGGTAGGCAATAATTGCCTTGGTTAAAAATAAATTTACCACTTCCTTTTAAGCAAAAATAGAATTGAATAATATCGGTATCCATTTCTTTTAGGAAGGTTAGACCCTCCTTAGAGGTATTTTCCAGACGAATAATCGAAAACTGTTTATCGATACTTATCTCTTCAATGGGACTCATAGCGTTGTTTTTAGTATTTCTTAAAAATGGCGTTAAATGGTTTAGTTTAGAATCATTCTACACTAAATACGACTTAACCCCTGTTAATGTGACAAATTTAGACTAAAAATATTAAATTCATAGCCAAAAACTGCATTATCCACATATCGTTATAAATAGTCCTTCTAGCGTTGTTTTAGTTTAATCTTTAAAACTACATTTGTGTACTGTTTAGAAAAACTATTTTTAAGATGAATACTTTACAAGTTAAAAATTCTCTTGTTTTTTATGTTGTAGGAATAAGCTATAAGAAAGCCCAAGCTCAAGTAAGGGGGAAGTTTAGTTTAGATTCCCATGCACAAAGAGAACTTTTAGATAAGGCAAAACAACAAGGTCTATCTAGTTTATTTGTTATCTCGACCTGTAATCGAACAGAAATATATGGTTGGGCTTGTCATCCTTTTGAGCTTATCAAATTGCTTTGTGATTATTCCAATGGTAGTGTAGATGAGTTCACAAGTTTTGCTTATGTACATAAAGGTAAGCAAGCAGTTGAACATTTATTTAATGTAGGCTGTGGTTTAGACAGTCAAATCTTAGGTGATTTTGAGATAATAAGTCAAATCAAAAATGGATTTAGTTTATCCAAAGAAAAAGGATTAGCTAATCATTATTTGGAAAGGCTAGTTAACTGCGTGATTCAAGCTAGTAAGCGAGTTAAAAATGAAACTAAATTATGTAGTGGTGCTACCTCGGTTTCATTTGCAGCTGTTCAATATATTATGGACTGTGTAGAGCAAGTGGGGTCTAAAAATATTCTCTTATTTGGTACAGGTAAAATAGGTAGAAATACTTGTGAGAACTTAGTTAAACACACAAAAAACTCCCACATATCCTTAATAAATAGAACCAAGGAAAAAGCCTTAGAAATAGCAGGTAAATTTAATGTGGTTGTAAAGGATTATAAGGACTTGTCTGAGCAGGTGAGTCAAAGTGATATATTAATTGTTGCTACAGGCGCTTTAAGACCTACTATCGATAAAACAATGATTAACCCTAATAGGAAAATTTTAATTCTAGACTTATCTATGCCTGAAAATGTGGATAGCAATGTTAGAGAGTTAGATAATGTGGAGTTAATTCATTTGGATTACCTATCCAAAGTTACAGATAGAACATTAGAACAGCGAAAAGAATATATTCCACAGGCCAAAGCTATTATTATGGAAATGGTACAGGAATACTTTGAGTGGTACAATCATAGAAAGTTTGCTCCAACCTTACATTCGTTAAAAAGTAAATTAGAGCAAATAAAAGATGGAGAATTAGATTACCATCGAAAAAAAATGGAGAACTTTAATGCCAATCAAGCTGAAATAATAACTGCTCGTATTATTCAGAAGATTACCACTCAGTTTGCAAATCATCTTAGGGAAGCAGAAGCCCCTGTAGAACAGAGTATTGAGTGGATTGAACAAGTTTTTCAATTTCAAACCAATTATAATGAGTAAAGTAATTAGAATAGGTACACGTGATAGTGAATTAGCATTATGGCAAGCTAAGCGTGTAGCATCCCTTTTAGAAAAAAATGGATATAAAACCAAGTTAGTACCAGTTAAGTCTACAGGAGATTTAAACTTAGATAAGCCTCTTTATCAAATGGGTATAACAGGTATTTTTACTAAAACCCTCGATATTGCAATGCTTAATAATCAAATTGACATAGCAGTCCACTCTATGAAAGATGTTCCAACGGCCTTACCGCAAGGAATTGTTCAAGGAGCAGTTTTGCCAAGAGCAAATACTAAGGATATTTTAGTATACAAGGACAATTTGGATTTCTTAGAGGATTCGACTTCTTCTTGTATTGCAACAGGCAGCTTGAGAAGAAGAGCACAGTGGTTAAATAAGTTTCCAAGTGATAAGATGATGGAATTACGTGGAAATGTCAATACACGTATGCAAAAGCTAGAACAAAGTAATTGGCAGGGAGCCATTTTTGCAAGTGCTGGTTTAGATCGTATTGCTAAAAAACCAAAAAACTATATTGAATTAGATTGGATGATTCCAGCACCTGCCCAAGGTGCAATGATGGTAGTAGTAAATGCCAATGATGAGTACTCTTTACAAGCAGTGAGTGAACTGAATGATTATGAAGCAGAAATGACTACTCACATTGAAAGACAATTCCTTAAAACTATGGAAGGTGGTTGTACCGCTCCAATTGGCGCCTTAGCAACCTATAACCCTAAAGAAGAAACTATTGATTTTACAGGAGTTTTATTGTCTTTAGATGGTACACTAAGACATCTAATAGAGAAGAAAGTAGAATTAAACCAATGGAAGAAGTTAGGCTTTTTTGCAGCTAAAGAACTTTTAGAAAATGGCGCTGAAAAAACCATGACTGAGCTAAAAGAACAATTGAAAAAATAATTCATGATATCTCCAACTATCTTATCTACAAAAATATTAAGTCCAGAAAATCGAAGTCTTCTTGAGAATTCTTCTTTACAGTGGATAGAAGAAGATTTTATTTGTACACAAAATATTGATTTTGATTTAAAGGAGGTTTATGATTTTCTACTTTTTACAAGTCAAAATGCTGTTAGAAGTGTTTTGGCAAATAAAGGGCAAAGTTTTTTTATTGGAAAAAAGGCTTTCTGTGTTGGAATAAACACAAAGGGTATGTTAGAAGCTTTGGGTTGTGATGTACTGGCATGGGCTCACTATGCTAAAGATCTTGCCCCTACTTTACAACGAGATTTTTCCTTGTGTAGGATTAGTTTTTTCACTGGGAATATTCGAAGTGAGGTTCTACCAACTGCTTTTAAAAGTTATGGTATGATTTATCAAGAGATAAATGTCTATCACACTAAGGCATCTGGTAAAATTATTCCTTCTTTATTCCAAGGTGTTTGTTTTTATAGTCCATCGGCTGTGTATAGTTATTTACAGCATAATACACTAGAGGATAAAGTCTGTTTTAGTATAGGAAATACTACTAGTGAGGCATTAAAAAAGTATACCTCCAATATTGAATTGGCACAATATCCAACTATAGAGGCTACTATTAAAGCTTGTATTCGATATTATCAATAACTTCAATGCTAGGGCATTGACAACTAAATAAATGAGAAATGATAAAAAATGATTTATTCTTACGTGCATTAAAAGGAGAAACAGTGGAAAGACCACCTGTTTGGATGATGAGACAAGCTGGTAGGTACTTACCTGAATTTCGTGAGTTAAGGGATAAGTATGATTTTTTTACACGATGTAGAATGCCGGAAATTGCTGCGGAAATTACTGTACAGCCTATTCGTATTGTAAAGCCGGATGCAGCGATTTTATTCAGTGATATTTTAGTCATTCCCCAAGCAATGAATATTGAAGTGGAGATGAAGCCAGGTGTTGGACCGTGGTTACCAAATCCTATTCGAAGCCCTAGAGATGTGGATAATGTTATTGTACCCAATATTGAGGAAACCCTTGGATATGTAATGGAGGCTATTAAATTAACCAAAGAAATGCTAGAGGATGAGGTGCCTTTAATTGGCTTTGCAGGTTCACCATGGACTATTTTATGCTATGCTGTACAAGGGCAAGGATCTAAGAATTTTGATTTAGCTAAAGCTTTTTGTTTTACAGAGCCAGAAGCGGCTCATCGTTTATTACAAAAGATTACAGATACTACTATTTTATATTTAAAAGAAAAGGTGAAAGCTGGTGTAGGTGCTGTGCAAATATTTGATTCTTGGGGAGGAATGTTATCTCCTAAGGATTACCAAGAATTTTCTTGGAAGTATATTAACCAAATCGTGGAAGCATTAGCACCTTTAACTCCTGTTATTGTATTTGGAAAAGGATGCTGGTTTGCATTACCTGAGATGGCAAAAAGTAAAGCTAGTGCATTAGGAGTTGACTGGACATGTTCAGGTAAAAATGCTCGTTTATTCACTGGGGGAGAAATTACCCTTCAAGGAAATTTCGATCCAAGTAGATTGATGTCGCCTCCAAGTGAAATTAAAAAGATGGTCCACCAAATGATTGATGAATTTGGCAAGGATAAATACATTGTAAATTTAGGTCATGGAATATTACCCTATATTCCTGTTGATAATGCCAAAGCATTTATCGAGGCAGTAAAGGAATATGAATTTAAATAATTTATCGAGTTATGCTTAATAAGTCAACCAAAAGTGAAGAGCAAAAAAGAATTGAGGCAATTGTTGAAAAGTTATCCAGTCTTGGTTTTGAACCGGAATCTTTAACGTTTAAACAACAATTGAATCAAGTTGTTGCAGCAATTGGATTAGAGTATGATATGCTTTATGCTATGCAGCCTTCTGTATTGGTGGAGCATTTACATAAATTCCATTTTGGATGGGATCAAATGGAGGCCTTTGCGGATATTTTAATGCAATGGCAAATCCAAGATAACAACTTTAAAGACAAAGCAAAGTACCTCTATCAATACATACAGGACAATAGTAAGGTTTTCTCTTTTGAAATAATGACCAAGTTAACCCGATTCTAAAGTCAGCATGCTACTATAGTAGATAATAAAAAATGAAGCAAAAGTTTTATAAATATATAGAATCTTTACAAGACACTATTTGTAAGGAATTAGAAAAATGTGATACTAAAGCTACGTTTGTTCAAGATATTTGGACAAGAGAACAAGGTGGAGGTGGAAGAACTCGTGTTTTAGAAAACGGAGGTGTTTTTGAGAAAGCAGGAGTAAATATTTCTAAGGTATATGGGGCTTTACCCAAAGAGATGGAAAACTATTTTCAAGTAAAGGATGTAGATTTTTTTGCCTGTGGACTTAGTTTAGTTGTTCATCCAAGAAGTCCTAAAGTTCCAACTGTACATGCCAATTGGCGTTATTTTGAAATGTATGATAAAAATGGAGAAATTCTTAAGAGTTGGTTCGGTGGAGGTCAAGATTTAACTCCTTATTACTTATTTGAGCAAGATGCTGTTCATTTTCACAATGTTTGTAAACAAGCTTGTGATAAGCATGGAGAAGATTTCTATGATTGTTTTAAAAAACAATGCGATCAATACTTCTGGAATACTCATCGAAATGAAGCAAGAGGAATTGGAGGGTTGTTTTTTGATCGATTAGAAAAATCATCCAAGATGAGTATGGAAAATTGGTATGATTTTGTAACAGAAATAGGAGATAGCTTCCTAGAAGCTTATCTGCCAATTGTACATCGTACTAAAGATTTAGAGGTAACTCAAGATAATATCAACTGGCAGCAAATCCGAAGAGGGCGCTATGTTGAATTTAATTTAGTTCATGATAAGGGGACATTATTTGGTCTGAAAACAAATGGAAGAATAGAGTCTATTTTAATGAGCCTGCCTCCAATTGTAAAATGGGTCTACGATTTCAATGCCCAAGAAGGAAGTCCAGAACAGGAATTAATAGAGGTTTTAAAGTACCCAAAATCTTGGGTTGTTTAATTAAGTTAAGTAATAATAGTTGGCTTATTGTTGATAAGCCTTAAAAAATAAGATATGTTTCCAATTCATCGTGGTAGAAGACTTCGTACAAGTGAGTCAATTAGAAGTTTAGTTCGTGAAACTATAGTGACTCCTTCTGATTTTATGTTTCCTATGTTTATCACAGAAGGACATAATATATGTGAGCCAATTCCTTCTATGCCTGGTATTTTTAGGAGGTCATTAGATTTGACAGTTAAAGAAGTAAAAGAGTTATTTGCTTTAGGAATTAAAGCAGTGAATATTTATGTGAAAGTAGCAGACAATTTAAAGGATAATAATTGTGCTGAAGCCTATAACCCAAATGGCTTAATGCAACAAGCTATAAAAGCTATAAAGGATGCATGTCCACAAATGATTGTTATGCCTGATGTAGCATTAGATCCTTATTCTATTTATGGACATGATGGATTAATCCAAAATGGCAAGGTAATCAATGATCCTACTTTAGAGGTGTTAATGAAAATGAGTATTTCTCATGCACAAGCAGGGGCTGATTTTGTGGCTCCTAGTGATATGATGGATGGTAGAGTACTAAGAATTCGACAAGCATTAGATAGTCAAGGTTTTTATGACGTAGGTATTATGAGTTATGCTGCAAAGTACGCTTCTAGTTTTTATGGACCTTTTAGAGATGCCTTAGACAGCGCTCCAAGAGATGATCAAGATATTCCAAAGGATAAAAAGACCTATCAAATGGATTATGCTAACCGTCTAGAGGCTATTAAAGAAGCTTTGTATGATGTAGAAGAGGGAGCAGATATACTTATGGTAAAACCAGGTATCGCTTATTTAGATATAGTAAGAGAAGTTAAAGATAGAGTCAATGTACCTGTTTCTGTGTTCCAGGTTTCTGGAGAATATGCTATGGTAAAGGCTGCATCTGAAAGAGGCTGGTTGGACCATGATCAAGTGATGATGGAGCAGTTAACTTGTATTAAAAGAGCAGGAGCGGACTTAATTTCGACATATTTTGCCAAAGAAGCCGCTTTGTTTTTAAATAAGTAATACCTTTATATAAAATTAATAAAGCAAGATTATGTTTAACAGAAGTATTGCAGTATTAACTTTAGTAATAGGATGCTTTTTGCTATTTAGTTGCGCAGAAAAGAGCTCTAAAAGTGATACTGAAAAACAACCACAACGTACCGTTCAAACACAGAAGCAAAAACTAGCCCTAGGCGAACAAATTTATAAAGGGAAAGGGAATTGTGCTTCTTGTCATTTAGCAAATAAAGCGGCAATTGGACCTAGTGTAAAAGAAATTTTAGAGGTTTACGATAAGCATAATGCAGATATTGTTACTTTCTTAAAAGGAGAAAGTCAGCCGATAGTTGATCCTTCTAAATTCGTTTTAATGCAACCCAATTTAGAGATTACAAAGAAAATGACAGATAATGAGTTAAGTGCTATAGTAAGCTATATGCGTACCTTATAAAAGGATAATGATCTAAAATTTACAAACAAAGAAAAGCCATTGATATATTTTCAATGGTTTTTTTTGTTTTTAAGGCATAGTTTATTTTGTCTTTAGATAGGGTATGTAGTTAAAGATGCGCACTGCCAAGTGCTTGTTTTTGCTTATTTGGAAGCGTTCTTCTATTTATTCTAAGGTATATTTACTAACTTTACTGCTATTAATGTAAAGTAGAAAAGCATGGATTTCATTTATCAAGATCCGTATCCCATTTCAAAGGACGATACTAAGTATAAGAAAATTTCATCCGATTTTGTAAAGGTTGAAAAATTAGGAGACCGCGAAATTTTAGTAGTTGATCCTAAAGGAATCGAATTAATAGCTGAAGTTGCAATGACAGATGTTTCTTTTATGTTAAGAACATCTCATTTAGAGAAGCTTAGAGGGATTATTGATGATCCTGAAGCTACTGGAAATGATCGTTTTGTTGCATATAATTTACTACAAAATGCAGTGGTTTCCATCGATGGAGAATTACCTTCTTGTCAAGATACAGGAACAGCTATTGTTGTTGGTAAAAAAGGTGAGAACGTTTTCACTGGAGCCAACGATGCAGAATGCTTATCCAAGGGAATTTTTAATGTCTTTCAGAAAAAGAATTTAAGATATTCTCAAATAGTGCCAATTAGTATGTTTGAAGAGAAAAACTCTGGTTCAAACTTACCGGCTCAAATTGATATTTACGCTGGACAAGGATCAGCATATGAATTTTTGTTTTTAGCTAAAGGAGGAGGTTCTGCTAATAAAACTTTCCTTTATCAAAAAACGAAATCCCTGTTGAATGAAAAGAATTTAACGGAATTCATCAAAGATAAAATTAAAGACTTAGGAACATCAGCATGTCCTCCATATCACTTAGCTCTAGTTATTGGTGGTACTTCCGCTGAGGCAAATTTAGCTGCAGTTAAGAAGGCATCAGCTGGTTATTATGATAACTTACCTACATCTGGAAACATGGGAGGTCAAGCATTCCGTGATCTAGAGTGGGAGAAAAAATTACAGTTAATTTGTCAAGAGTCTCAAATTGGAGCACAATTTGGAGGTAAGTATTTTACCCATGATGTACGTGTAATACGTCTTCCTCGTCACGCGGCTTCTTGTCCTGTTGGACTTGGTGTATCTTGTTCTGCAGATAGAAATATTAAAGCAAAAATTACAGCAGAAGGATTATTTGTAGAGCAACTTGAAACTAATCCGGCTCGTTTGTTACCTGAAACAGCTCCTCATTTAGAAAAGCCAGTGGAAATTGATCTTGATCAACCAATGGAGCAAATTTTAAAAGAGTTAAGCAAGCATCCAATTAAAACACGTTTAGTGTTAAATGGTACTGTTATTGTTGCTAGAGATACAGCTCATGCTAAGATCCAAGAAATGTTAGATAACGGTGAGCCAATGCCTGATTACTTTATCAATCACCCTGTATATTACGCTGGGCCTGCTAAAACACCAGAGGGTATGCCTTCAGGAAGTTTTGGACCAACAACAGCAGGTAGAATGGATCCATATGTTGGGCCATTCCAAAGTCAAAAAGGAAGTATGGTTATGCTAGCAAAAGGTAACCGCTCTAAAGAAGTAACCGCTGCTTGTAAAGAATTTGGAGGTTTTTACCTAGGTTCTATCGGTGGACCTGCTGCTATTTTAGCCAAGGATAACATATTAAGTGTTGAGGTAGTAGATTTCCCTGAATTGGGAATGGAAGCAGTAAGAAAAATTAGAGTGAAAGATTTCCCAGCTTTTATCATCACTGATGATAAAGGGAATGATTTCTTTGCTGATTTAGAGTAATATATCCCTATTTAAAAAAAGGGGCTGTCTCTAAAGAAAAAGAGACAGCCCTATTTTTTTGCATTTTACTTCTGTGTGATTTTCGGTATTTTTCTAAATATGCGAAGCTCAGACATTGGAAAAATATATTTTCGGTATTTTGGTGTAAAAAGAGGCATTTTATGCCACTCTTTTTCTAATATTCTGTGCGATTGCCAATAATCCGAACTCTAA
>NZ_JBTXLS010000065.1:0-11691 GCF_054871665.1 Myroides sp. LJL115
CCCAGGTAAGAACAGTAACTTTCCCCTCATATACCTGCTATATTTACCCTAAATATCTCCGTACAACTTTGGACTTTAGTTTGTTATGCAACCTTATCCGATATTATTGGGCCTGATATAGTTTCTGTTCGTCAGGTCAAGGGTTTGCCTAGCGCTTCCTTCAGATTCCACCTTGCGATGGACACCCTTGCATTTGGCTAACACTTCCCGTTGTAAAGGCGTGTTCGGGACTTGCACCCTAGAGTTACTGTCCATGCTGGGCACACATAAAAAAAGCCAGTAGCTTTTGGACTACTGGCTTAAATTTTTCGAAGAGACAAAAAAGGCCGTCTCTTCCAAAAAAACAACCTGGTTAAGAGTTGTTTCTTTATATAGTTTTGGTTAGGGTTAGTTTCTTTGTTAAAATCACTTTGTGAAAATATTTTCTTAAACAGCATTAACTGCCTTTGAAATACCTTAGCAATATACATAAGTTTTATGATATTCCTAGCCTATAAGCACCTACTACTCATAGTTTTATCACTACTGCATTATCATTAACACAAATGTTAAATTAAACCCTCCTCTTTCCCTAGACTATTTGATAAAACTAAAAATTTTAACAAAAACATCTTAACAATAGAATAAAAAAATAGCCCATAAATAATAATATCTATTATTTATGGGCTGAAATTTTACTTATCTTAAGATTTTATTACATATTCCTTCTATATTGTCCACCTACTTCAAATAAGGCTTCGGTAATTTGTCCTAAGGAACATACTTTAGTAGCTTCCATTAAGGCTTCGAAAATATTTCCATTTTCTATAGCTATGTTTTGAATATCCTTTAATTGCTTACTCACTTGAGCAGCGTTGGCTTTGTTTAAATTTTCTTTAGTAAAAATTTGGAACTCTTTTTCTTGCTCGGTAGCACGAATAACCTCTGCTGGTACAACAGTAGGAGAACCTTTAGAACTTAAAAACGTATTTACCCCAATGATAGGGAATTCACCATTGTGTTTTAAGGTTTCATAATACAGTGATTCTTCTTGGATTTTAGAGCGCTGATACATAGTTTCCATAGCACCTAATACTCCACCTCTTTCTGTAATACGATCAAACTCCTCCAATACAGCTTGTTCTACTAATTGAGTTAATTCTTCAATAATGAAAGAACCTTGGATTGGATTTTCATTCTTAGCTAAACCTAACTCTTTATTGATAATTAACTGAATCGCCATTGCTCTACGTACTGATTCCTCCGTAGGGGTAGTAATAGCTTCATCATAAGCATTTGTATGCAAAGAATTACAGTTATCATAAATAGCATATAAAGCTTGTAGTGTAGTTCGTATATCATTAAAGTCAATTTCCTGAGCATGTAATGATCTACCAGAGGTTTGAATATGGTATTTTAGCATTTGAGCACGCTCATTAGCCCCATATTTATTCTTTAATGCTTTTGCCCAAATTCTTCTAGCCACCCGACCAATCACAGCATACTCTGGGTCAATTCCATTGCTAAAGAAAAACGATAGGTTTGGACCGAAATCATTAATATCCATTCCTCTACTTAAATAGTACTCCACATAGGTAAAGCCATTTGCTAAAGTAAAGGCTAGCTGGGTAATCGGATTAGCTCCTGCCTCAGCAATATGATAACCTGAGATAGAAACAGAATAGAAATTTCTTACATTATTTTGGATGAAATACTCTTGTACATCTCCCATTAAACGAAGAGCAAATTCTGTAGAGAAAATACAAGTATTTTGAGCTTGATCTTCTTTTAAAATATCCGCTTGCACCGTCCCTCTTACTTGAGATAAGGTATCCCTTTTTATCTTTTCGTATACTTCTAAAGGTAGTACTTGATCTCCAGTTACTCCTAAAAGCATTAATCCAAGACCATCATTACCTTGAGGAAGTTCTCCATTATATTGGGGTCTAGGAACATTTTTAGCCTTGTAAATAGCTGCTATCTTTTGCTCTACCTCTGCTTCTAAATTATTCTCCTTAATATATAGTTCACATTGTTGATCAATAGCTGCATTCATAAAGAAGCCCAATAACATAGGCGCTGGACCATTAATGGTCATAGACACAGAAGTTAAAGCATGCGCAAGGTTAAAACCAGAATATAACTTTTTAGCATCATCTAAACAACAAATAGACACTCCTGCATTTCCAATCTTACCATATATATCAGGCCTGTTTCCTGGGTCATTCCCATAAAGGGTTACTGAGTCAAAAGCAGTAGATAAGCGTTTTGCAGGCATACCTAAAGATACATAGTGGAATCTTCTATTGGTACGCTCAGGTCCACCTTCTCCAGCAAACATTCTTGTAGGGTCTTCTCCCTCGCGTTTAAAAGGATATAATCCCGCTGTAAAAGGGAATTCACCAGGAACGTTCTCTTGAAGAATCCATTCTAAAATGTCTCCCCAAGCTTTATATTTAGGAAGGGCAATTTTCGGAATATCTAAATGAGATAAGCTCTTAGAATGCGTTTGAATATTAATGGACTTATCCCTTACCTTAAAGGTATACACAGGATCTTTGTATTTAGCTACTTTTTGCGGCCAGTCTACAATAGTAATCCAGTTATAAGGGTCTAAATTCATTTTTACTTTATCAAATTCCTTCAATAAAAGTCCAACTAATAATAGATCTTCCTCTTTTTTACAAAGAACACTAGACTCTACAATCCCTGTTTTGTCAATTAAAGGTTCTTTACCACAAACTGCCTCAATTGCTTTAAATATACCATATAACTTTTGTGCCACTTCACTTTGACTTAGCGCATTTTGGTCATACAAACGATTATTTTCCGCAATTTCTGACAAATATCTAGTTCTACTTGGTGGAATTACATATATTTTCTCACTCATTTGAGCTGTAATCTCAAAACTAGAATTCAGATCGGCCTTTGTTTTTTCTTTAATCTTATCGATAATAGCCTTATAAAGCTTATTTGTTCCTGGGTCATTAAACTGCGAAGCAATTGTACCAAATACAGGCATACTATTTGGATCCTCATCCCAAAGATTATGGTTACGTTGGAATTGTTTTTTCACATCTCTAATAGCGTCCAAAGCCCCGCGCTTATCGAATTTATTGATAGCAACTATATCAGCGAAATCTAACATATCGATTTTCTCTAATTGTGTAGCTGCTCCAAATTCCGGTGTCATGATATATAAGGAAACATCTGAGTGCTCCAATATTTCTGTATCACTTTGCCCAATACCAGAGGTTTCTAAAATAATCAAATCGTAATTGGCTACTTGAAGAACTTGAAGCGCCTCTTCTACATAACGAGATAAAGCTAAATTGGATTGTCTAGTAGCTAAAGAACGCATATACACACGAGGATTATCAATAGAGTTCATACGAATTCTATCTCCTAATAAAGCTCCTCCTGTTTTCCTTTTAGAAGGGTCTACGGAAACTAAAGCTACCGTTTTTGTAGGGAAATCAATTAAAAATCGTCTCACTAATTCATCCACCATGGAACTCTTCCCTGCTCCTCCTGTACCGGTTATACCAAGTACTGGTGTGTTTTTATGTTTTTCTGGATCGAATTTAAAAATCTCTAAAAACTCTTCTTCTTTATTTTCTGCTAAAGAAATTAGGCGAGAAATCGTAGTTATATCTTTATCGGCCAAAGAAGTATATACATCTTTTCCTTTTGGTAATTCTAAATCCAAAGTTCCATAATCTGCCTTTTGGATCATATCGTTAATCATCCCTTGAAGTCCCATGGCACGGCCATCATCTGGAGAGTATATTTTTGTTACTCCGTAATCCATCAACTCCTTAATCTCAGATGGTAGAATTACTCCACCTCCGCCTCCAACGATTTTAATGTGTCCTGCCCCTTTTTCTTGCAAAAGGTCATACATGTATTTAAAGTACTCATTGTGTCCTCCTTGATAAGATGTCATTGCAATTGCATTAGCATCTTCTTGTATAGCTGTATTTACTACCTCCTCCACACTCTTATCATGTCCTAAATGGATTACTTCACATCCAGTGGCTTGAATAATACGTCTCATGATATTTATAGCCGCGTCATGTCCATCGAATAAAGCGGCAGCAGTAACTATACGTACCTTATTTTTAGGCACATATGGTGTAACTTGTTGCATAATTATAGTTTTTTAGTTTTTTAGTAGATTAGCAATATAGGAAAATATTTTCTAAGAAAGTCGCTTTGCCTCGCACTAAAGCACTTAGTTTCTAATAATTAAACAAATACAATCAAAGCGTTATTTTTATTAAGAAAAAGAATTGCTTTTGCTTGTAGTACTCCTGTTTTTACTAAAATTTTATAAGATAGACTCGATGAATAATTACCTATAAACTCCCCTTATAGCTAAGAATTATTCAAAAAACTCCAACATAAATGCCTAATGCATTCCACAAAGTTAAATTTTCAGCTCTTATCAGATACTACATTAGCATTAAATGCCAGTAAAAGGACGGCTTAGAAAACAAAAATATTTTCTAAGTTGACAATTTTTATATACATTGTCCCTTGAAAACTAACCAAACAAAACTCTTTATGAATATTCAACACTATGAAACCTTATGTAATAAGGTGGATAGCTTTATGGCACATTTTGAAAAAGTGCCAATACCAAAACAAAGTATAGCCTGGGACCATTTTTACCACAATTATTTCAGTTCCATGTCTAACACTATACTGAATTGTATCATTGATCTAAATTATGCTAATGCAAAGGAACACTTCAAAACCCCTAAGCAAATATTCACTACAACACTTTGTTATGACCAAAACAATGAGCTTGTTCGTCATATAGGTTTAGATGGGCATAGCACTATCCAACAAACTCACTTATTAAAATATATTCAAAGCCAATTAAATAGCTTTAGGTCTACTTCTTCAAAGGATTCTTACACCTTATTTAATTGCACTTGTTATACCAACCCCAATAAAACGGAAAGTTTCTTAATAACCGGATTTATTAATCAAAACAGTAAAAACAAGCACTTAACCCTTCATTTGGTAAGTGTACAAACCAACCCACAACAGCACCTAAATAGTAAAAACAGTGTAATTAACTCCTATAAAGATCCAAAAAATCTAAAGGAGCTTAAAAATCAAATTGCTTTAGAGCATAGCTCTTGCATAGATAGCCTTTGTGAGAAATGGGAAGTAACTCCTGGTCAACTTAGCGATTACTTCAAAACACACTTTGGTTTTGACATTCCAACTGTACAGCAAAAGGAAAGAGTACTAAAGGGTTTAGAACTTATTTTATTTTCCGATATGGACTTACAAAAAATAGCAACGGAATTATGTTTTTCCAATTGGGAAGAATTAAACCAGTATTTAACGCAAAACATGCAAATTAATCTACCTTTAATAAGGTATAATACATTGCCTACTTGCTAATAATAAGAAAAGGGGTTGTCTCACAATTGAAGACAGCCCCTTTTTTACTTAATAAATATCGTGCTTTACTTAGTATAATTTAATTATTTAATCTGAAATATAAATTATACCTAATAATTTACTCCTGAATGACAGCTAGGTAACCTTTATGAGATAGCTCCTTTTCTTATTATTTACTACTATAATCTAATTAAATAGCAGAAGTTTTTTCTTTAAGCCATTGTTTCTCCTCTGAGGATAAGTGCCCTTCTAATTGGGTATAAACCCAAGCATTATAATTATTTAGCCAATCAATATGCTCTTGTGCTAAAAGTGTTTTATCTACTAAATCTGTAGCAATATAACAAATTGTCAAAGTTTCAAAATCCATAAAATCTCCAAACTCTGTAGTTTCTAAGTCTCTTGCCAAAACAAGGTTTTCAATTCTAATACCATATTGACCTTCTCTATAAAGTCCTGGTTCAATAGAAGAAATCATCCCTGGTTGAATTGCAATATCCACTGCTGATCCATTAAATGTGTGAGGTCCTTCGTGAACATTCATAAAAAATCCAACACCATGACCTGTCCCATGTAAATAGTTGCGTTTAGTAGCCCAAATTGGTCTTCTTACGATAGCATCAATTTGATAACCTCTGATTCCTTTTAAGAATATAGCCATAGATCCCTCAATCATACCTTTTAATACAATAGTATAATCTTGTTTTTCCATTGCAGTAATATTCCCTAAAGAAACAACTCTTGTAATATCTGTTGTACCACTTAAGTACTGTCCTCCTGAATCTACTAATAATAAACCATCACTTTGCAAAGTAGAATTACTATCTAATTCTGCTTTATAGTGTGGCAAAGCTCCATGAGCTTTATATCCAGCAATAGTATCAAAACTGATTGATTTAAAACCAGGCTGTTCTGCTCTTAAGGATTCTAAATGATCCGCAATACTCATCTCCGATAGTTTTCCACTACCTACATTTTGCTCTATCCACATAAAAAACTTAGTCATTGCAATACCATCGTTAATCATTGCTTGTCTGGTTTTTTCAATCTCTAATGGATTTTTCACTGATTTAAAATGAGTTGTTGGATTGATATCCTCTACAATTTGCATAGTAGAAGGCACAGAGTCATAAACTGAGAAACAAGTTCTTTTTGGGTCTAAAAGGATTTTATCACCAGCCGGTAGTTCACTTAAGAATTCCTTTACCTTATCATATGGTTTTAATTCTACTTCATGTTGACTTAGCTCATTGGCTACTTCCTGACTAATTTTCTTATTATCAATAAATAAAATAGTCTTGTCTTGATTAACATACACAAATCCTAAAGTAACAGGGTTACATTTTACGTCTGTACCTCTTATGTTCAACAACCAAGCTAAATCATCTAAGGATGAAACCAAGTGGTGCTCAATAGAACGCTTTTTTAATTCATCTTTCAAACGAGCAAGTTTACTTGTAGTTGACTCTCCTGTTTGACTTTGACCTAATGCATATACAGGTTCTAAAGGTAAAGAAGGTCTGTCTTTCCAGATTGGGTCAAGTAAATCTTTATGCCCATCTACTTTTATCCCTAAAGGTAATAAAGTAGATTTCACATAGTTAGCCAATCCTAAAGAAGCTAAGTTACCATCAAAAGCAACTGTATCTCCTTTATGTAATACTGTAGCTATCCAATCTACAAACTCCGGTGCATTTTGAACTTTAACTTTAACTAAAGAAAACCCAGTGTCTTTTAATTGACTGTCGGCTTGAACAAAATATCTTGAATCTGTCCATAAACCTGCGAAATCTTGCGTTACAGCTAATGTCCCAGCAGATCCAGTAAATCCACTTGTGAAAGCTATACATTTATAGTGTTCTGGTAAGTACTCACTAATATGAGGATCGGAAGAGGGAATAATATAAGCATCTACCCCTTGCTCTTTCATTACAGAGCGTAATTGCGATAGTTTTTCTAAATAAGTCATTTGGTTTTTGTATAAATTTTCTTGGCTAAAGGTAAGGATTAAGCCAAATTTAAAAAATATTATTATTGCTTTTTAGCTAAGTATTCCTTTTTTTTATTTTACCACAGCCACGCTTTATACTAAAGCATAACTATAAATCCTTTTTACTTTTGCTCTTTTACAGATTATCTTTTAATGTGTAAGTATTTTTAAAATCCGATTTCATAGAAAAATCAAAGGTTTTACAAATTTGGCTAAAGTCTAAATCATTTAAAGAAGTTGTAATTTTGAAGTATTCGGGATTATGAGTTAAGGCTAAAACAATCTTGAAAAAAGGTGTATTTAGTTCTTGGCCATAATCTACAACAACTCTAGCTGTAATAGCTTTTTTATCTGATTTTCTGTTATAGTCAAATTCAAATTGATTAGTCTTATTCCACTTAGAGTTTCTAGTGGGTTCAAAATAAGCTCCCCAAAGTAATTGTTTATCCTCTTGAAAAACAACTACTCTTTTCTGATCAAAACCTATATTATTTATTCTGGCCTTTTGTAAACTAATTAACCCATTATCCTTAGCATCACTAACTATATCGTAAACCCAAATAACACCAGATTTCTTAGCTATAACAATCCAATTATCTACCTTAGCTGTAGTTGACCTTAAAAAAACATACTCCATTTGGGAAGTATCCTTATCCCTAATTTTCTGTTCCACTACACTATAGCAAGGCGTAATAACCCTTTGTCCATGACTTGCAAATTGATCCTGTATCTTATAGCTCTGCTTTATGGAATCAATTTCTAAAGGTTGTTCTTGCATAGGGCGATTAAAATCTTGAAAAACCATTTCTTCTATCCATGAGTGTATATCATAAAAAGGCTTAATACTATACTTCTTAATTGGAATACCAGCATCGTACAAAAGGTAGTTTGCTAGATTATCGTTAACTGTATCTATATTAGGAAATATTCCTTTAACTCGAGAATCCTGCAAATAGTAAAGCTTCATAGCACTTCCCTTACCCTCATCTACTTGGACATAGGAAGCAAAAAGAGTATCTACTTGAGAAATAAGAGAAATATCCTTTTCAATACTGGAAAATTCTTTAGGAAAATGAAAGGTTTTCTGCATAAACTCCTCTTCTACTTGCTCAGTTATACAATACTCCTTGCCCTGTAGATTATACTTTTCTATTTTAGTTAATAAACTATCCTGGCTATGTTCTAAATTATTTTGCCCATAAAAAGCAAAAGGAAAGCCCACAAACATAAGTAAAAATATATTTTTCATTCTTTTCAACAATTTCCTATAAAATTAAATAATTTAAATGCCTTAACCTACATATTATTGTTTATATATTACTCAAAACTCTTCTTATCCTGCTTTTAAAAAGGCTAACTAAATACATCTCAAAGAGTTAAAGCTGTTAGTCTTTTAAGCCTACAAAACCTCTTTCTTTTATTTATTTTATTAACATCTAAGCCTACATAACTCCTAGTCTTTAAAATTTTCAAAAAAACAGCAGATCCTTTCTCACTAAAGACAAATCAGCAACTATCCAGGTTTATCAAACAACTACATCAATATAACTAAAAAATTGCCTAATGAAGCAGGCATCTTTTGGAAAAAATGTTTTGCTCCTATTTTATAAGAAAATTATTTTCCTGTCTCTGCCTAAAAGGAGTAAAATAAAAAATAATCTTCTAGTTTTTCTAATCGATTTTAAAAGACTTTTGTAAGCTTTTTTTATGTAGTTTTAACCCGTTAAAAGGCCTTTTTACCTCAAAAAACACTCTAAATTGTTCCTAAAATAAAATGCTAACCTACAAAAGGCTACATTACAGAACTTTAACCTATACTAATCAATAAATTAAAAATGAAAAAACAAAGCAATGCAACTGCCATTAGCGCCGCTTTAACCTCTATGGTGTGCGTACAAGGAGGAGCATCCGTAGCCAAGAAATTATTCCCTGTTTTAGGAGCTACTGGAACTACAACCCTTAGAATTGGCTTATCTGCCATTTTACTAAATATTATTATTAGACCAAAAATTTCCACTTTTACAAAAAAAGAATGGAAATACTGTTTCTTCTATGGAGGTTCTATTGCTTTGATGAATATGATTTTTTATTTAGCTATTCAAAGAATCCCCTTAGGATTAGGAGTGACCATTGAGTTTGTTGGCCCATTGTTCTTAGCTTTATACTTTTCTAAAAAGCCGCTAGATATCCTCTGGGCTTTATTTGCGTGTGCTGGAATCTTACTTATTGTGCCTTGGCAGCAAAACAATGTAGATATTGTGGGGTTAGCATTAGCTTTATTAGCTGGTATTTTTTGGGCTTGTTATATTGTGATGGGAAGTAAGGTATCTAGACAAATGGATACTAAAAATGCTTTAGCTGTCGGAATGATTATTGCTACTTTAATTGTGTTGCCAGTGGTTATTTACACAGGAGAACTTAAAAACTTAACTACAAATACATTATTATTGGGATTAGCAGTTGCGGTATTATCTAGTGCACTGCCATTCTCCTTAGATTTAGTAGCATTAAGTAAACTACCAGCCAAAACCTTTAGTATATTAACAAGTCTACAACCTGCTTTTGCTGCTTTTTCAGGACTAATCTTTTTACATGAACAATTAACCCTTTTACAGTGGATATCGGTTTGTTGTGTAATTACTGCTAGTTTAGGAACAACTCTGTTTGGTGCGAAAAACTAAACTAGGTTTTACTATGTAAGGAAAATAAGACCGGTAATACCTATCAAGGATACAAAATGTTAATTTTATGACATTCTCTACATATAAAATAACTACTTTGGGGAATATTTCCACAAATTGTATCTCTAAAAAAGACATTTTAATCTTTTATCTACTTATAATCTATTGGCATAGGAATTGCCTTTATCGATTGTAACAACGTCAAATAAAGTTTTATATCGACTCTCTTGCGTAGTCTCTTTAACAAGGATTTTTTGCCTTAATTAAAGAGGTGTTATTCCCTTTCTCTTAACAGAATGCGGTATAATACAAAAGAAAGAACATTTGTAATTTTTTTAAATAATTTTGAACTTATTCCTTTAGGTCAACTTACTCAACTGACCTTTAACTTTTAAAAAAGTTAGAATAATAAGCAACTCCCTTGAAAGTATTATTACTTTCAAACAACAACAAAACTCACTCATTCAATGCTTTTTAGGGAGTTGCTTCAAAATTAAATAATACCATTGCAATATATTTCTACAATCGACTTATTTATAAATATTAAAATTTTGTTAATTTATACTGTAAACGCTAGTTCGTTTCAAATAAATTAGCTTTCTATTTCATTATAGCCTTATATTAGCCTTTATCGATGAAATGAAAAACAAACAATTAATGAAAAGACACTTAATTCTAACAGCCTCCCTACTCGCTCTTACAACATTTTGCTTTGCACAATCTAAAAATTCAGTAAACGAACAGTTTAGTAATTTAATCCAAGAGTCTAATAATTATCAAACTTTTAAAGTAGTAAAAAAAGATAAATTAGAATTATTACAACGAAACGTTGCTAGTTCTATAGAGGAGTTAAAAAATGAAATTGATCTAAATAATGCCGAAGTATTAAAACAAAAAGCTAGCGTAGAACAATTAAGTACAGAATTGCAAAAAGTGGAGTTTGAACTTCAAGATGCTTTAGCAAGAGAAAACAATTTAGAGGTATTTGGAATAGCTACCAATAAGGGGACTTTTCTAAATTTAATTGGAGCTATTATTGCAATCCTTTTCTCGAGTTTAGTTGTTCTATTTCTAAGATTTAAAAAGAGCCATGCTCACACTAAAGATGCCTTAAGTAAATTAGATGAAACAGAAAATGAATTAGAAGATTTAAGAAGACTATCTTTAGAAAGAGAACAAAAAATACGTCGTCAATTACAAGACGAAATCAATAAAAACAAGCCTAAATGTGCTAGTTAATAGAATAGGAGACTGAAGATTATTTCTTCAGTCGACCTTTCGCACCACCTGGCATACCAACGTCATTAAGTTAGTGCTAACTATTTGATTTTCAATGTATTAAATTTGTTTTTATGAATTAAAATACGTATATTTACGTGATAATAAGGCATTTATAATTGAAAACACAATTCTCCGAAAAAGTTTTAACGAAGCTACAGACAGAAATTTTTAGTACCTTTCTAAAAGAAGAATATAGAATGAATAAGAAGTATTTTAGTAGAGAAAGGAAACAATCTTTTTCAGGGACAATATTGTTCTTGTTAAATTTTTTAACTAAGAGTGTTCCTTTAGAAATATTGAATTTTGTAAAATACATAAGTCAGTATAAACCTGAACAAC
>NZ_JBTXLS010000066.1:0-11293 GCF_054871665.1 Myroides sp. LJL115
ACCTGTGAATTTTAAAAAACAGGTAAATATAAACAGAAAGAGGTAAACTATAAAAGCGATTGCTTTTAATAGTTTACCTCTTTACTTTAAGCTTCTATTTTAAAAAGGGACTTTTTCAGTGCCCTCGTACTTTTTGGGGTTTTTTTATAAAGGTAATAGATTTATTTAAAGTCTTTTCTTTGAGCAGTTAATTCTGCAATTTTCACGATTACTTGGGTTGCTTTAATCATGCTCTCTACAGGTACATATTCATACTTTCCATGGAAATTATGTCCACCAGCGAAAATATTTGGACATGGTAAGCCCATGTAAGATAACTGAGAACCATCTGTTCCTCCTCTAATTGCTTTGATTAGTGGTTTAATATCTAATTGCTTCATAGCTTCTTCGGCTATATCTACAATAAATTTAACTGGCTCTACTTTTTGGCGCATATTGAAATATTGGTCTCCCATTTCTAGAGTTACAATAGGACCTGAGAATTTTTGAGCGTATTTCTTATTGAATTTTTTTACTAATTTTTCAATAGATTTTTTTCTCTTTTTGTATAGTTTTAAATCGTGGTCTCTAATAATTAATTGAACCACAGATTCTTCTATACTTCCACTTACATTATGCACATGGAAGAAACCTTCATATCCGGTTGTTTTTTCAGGTACTTCCTTTTTAGGTAATTTGCTGATGAATTTATTAGCAAGTAAAATGGAGTTAATCATTTTTCCTTTTGCATAACCAGGGTGTACACTTTTTCCGTTAAAAGTAATCTTGGCATATCCTGCATTGAAGTTTTCATATTCTAACTCTCCAATTTGGCTACCATCCATTGTGTAAGCCCATTTTGCTCCAAACTTCTCTACATCAAATTTATGAGCTCCTCTTCCAATTTCTTCATCTGGTGTGAATCCGATTCTAATCTCTCCATGTTTAATGTGTGGATTTTGAATAAGGTATTCCATTGCAGATACTATTTCAGTAATTCCAGCTTTATCATCTGCTCCTAATAAAGTAGTACCATCTGTAGTAATTAAGGTTTGTCCTTTGTATTGTAAAAGGTCTTTAAAATACGAAGGAGAAAGAATGATGTTTTGTTCTTTATTTAAAACAATATCTCCACCATCATAATTCTTTATAATTTGTGGCTTAACATTGGCTCCACTGAAATCTGGCGAAGTGTCAAAATGTGCTATAAAGCCAATAGTTGGAACTTCATGATCTACATTGCTCGGTAGAGTAGCCATTATATACGCGTTCTGGTCAATGGTTACGTCTTGTAGGCCAATTTGTTTTAGTTCTTCTACTAATTGATTAGCTAAGTCCCATTGCTTTTCTGTACTAGGACAAGTAGAAGAATTTGGATCTGATTCCGTATCTACAGTTACATAACTGATAAAACGATCAATAATATGTTGCATAAAATAATAGTTTTTGTATCAGACAAAAGTAGGAATTAATTGTGTTAATTCTCTATTATTAACACCAGAACTTAATTAGGTGTCCCACTGGGGGCTTTTGTTGGTTTTTATATCCTTTTTTATGCTTTTAAAGTAAGGGGAAGTCTATAAAATAATTATCTTTAACTCTTTGTCTAAAATGCTAATAGGTTTTTTAAATAGAGGGACATGAGGATACTTTTGACTATTTTCTTTTTTTTATATACGTTAATTTGCTTTGGTGTAGATCCGGATCGAAAATATGTAGATCACCCAATGAATTCAAATATACAAGTAGAATCGGTAGAGATTACCACACCGGATAATTATGTACTAAAATCATGGATCTGTTTCCCTGATGAAAAAGTTAATCAAAATAGAGTTTTGGTTTTAGCTTATGGAGATACTGGTAATATGTCTTATTGGATAAGACAAGTTTTGGAGATGGTAAACAAAGGTTATACAGTTGTTATGTTTGATTATCGTGGCTTTGGGGAAAGTAGCGATTTTGAAATGCAAGCCCAACAATTATACTATGATGAGTTTACAACAGATTTAGTGAGTGTTATTCAATATGTAAAAGAACGCTTTAAGCAACCTGTAGGGGTGTGGGCTTTGTCCATGGGAACCATTTCAGCTGTATTTGCCTACAATATAGAGAACTATCATTATTTGATAGCTGAAGGATTTGTAGCTAGCCCTATTGAAGTTGTAAAAGTAATTGATCAATATTTAGAAAAACAATATACTTTGCCTGAAAGTGCACAGAATTATGATAAGGCTCTTTCTAGGTTGAACCTACCAGTTTTATATTTTACAGGTAACAAAGATGGATTGACACCACCTCAGGATAGTTACCGAGCAAAATATTTAAACCCTAGGAGTAATGTGGTTTTATTTAAAGGGGGACACCTTCAAGGCTTTCAAGCATTATCCCTAGATTATCATGGGCAAAGGTATATTGAGTACGTCAATAGCTTTTGCGATAATTTGTATTAGTAAATATCTAAGGACTTTAAAAATGGTTAATTTTTCTTGTTTCTAAAGTGTTATAAGTACATTTGTGAGTTATATTCAAATACGAGAATTTCTTTACTATGCATACAAAGCACCGTCACTTTATCCTATATAAGCCACATGGCTATATAAGTCAATTTATCTATGAGAAGAAGAGAAATAAAAAAAAATTGGGAGAGTTATTTGATTTTCCCGCAGGTACGATGGCTATAGGGCGATTAGATGAAAATTCAGAAGGATTATTATTCTTAACTACCGACGGACAAGTTAGTGAGCAAGTAAGAAGTAAAACGGTTGAAAAACAATACTATGTACAACTAGATGGTACTATTTCAAAAGAAGCTTTAGAGCAATTGCGAAAAGGAGTAGTAATTGGTATTAAGGGAGAGCATTACCTTACCAAAGAATGTAAAGTAGAGTACATAGAGCAATTACCCTCTTGGATAAAAGAAGGTCGTAGAATTAGGGACCCAAGACACGGGCCAACTAGTTGGATTAGTATTACCTTGACGGAAGGGAAATTTCGACAGGTACGAAAAATGACTGCTAAGGTTGGTTATCCTACTTTAAGACTCTTAAGAGTGAGAATAGGGGATATAACTATAGAAGACTTAGAGGTTGGTCAAGTAAAAGAAATAGAAATATTTTTATAATAGAATTTATGAGAGCAGTTGCTAGGGAAAATTATCAGTTTCAAAAACTGATAACTCTTATAGGAGTCGTTTTATTGTTAATAAAAGGTTTAGCTTGGTATTTAACTAATTCTGTTGCTATTTTAACCGACGCTTTAGAGAGTATCGTAAATGTTGTTAGCGGTCTTATTGGGCTATATAGTTTATATCTTTCTGGGTTACCAGCAGATAGAAATCACCCTTATGGACATGGTAAAGTAGAGTTAATTTCAGCTACTATTGAAGGAGTATTAATTATCGTAGCAGGTTTAATTATTTTGCGAGAAGCAATATATAATTTCTTTGAGCCACAGCCACTTGGTAAATTGGATTTTGGTATTTTTTTAATTGCATTTAGTGCCGTTGCTAATTACATCTTAGGAAGGTATGCTATTAAAAAAGGACAAAAGAATAAATCTTTAGCCCTTGTTGCAAGTGGGAAACATTTACAATCGGATACTTATTCAACTATAGGGATTGTAATAGGTTTAATCTTAATTTACTTTACCAATTTAGTTTGGATTGATGCTGTGGTTGCCAGCCTTTTTTCTGTGATCATCTCTGTTACTGGTTATAAAATTATACGACAAGCAATTTCTGGTATAATGGATGAAACCGATGAGGCATTATTACAAGAAGTAGTTGATTTTCTACAGCAAAATAGACAGCAGAACTGGATTGATATTCATAATTTTAGAATCATAAAATATGGAAGTGTACTACATTTTGATTGTCATATGACAGTTCCATGGTATTTCAATATCATAGAAGGACATAAAGAAGTAGAGGCTTTAGAGAGTGCAATTGAACAACAATTTGGATCTGATTTGGAACTATTTGTACACATGGATGATTGTAAAAGCTTTTCTTGTGAGATTTGTAGTAAAACAGATTGTCCAGTAAGACGAACTCCTTTTGAAAGACAAGTTAACTGGAGTGTAGAGAATATATCTTTAAATAAAAGACATCAATTAACTACTAAAGATTAACTACTAAAGATTAACTACTAAAGATTAACTAAAAAGCGCTTGTGTTCTTTGTCGAATGCAATGGCTGGGTGATCAAAAAAATCGTCAAATACATTTTGTTCTATTAAAGAGGAAATGCTATTTTGTGTATTGAAGTTTTGTTTCAATACAATGGCATTATCACTAAATTGTAGGGCCAACTCCATATCATGAGAGGAGAATAAAATTGCTTTATTTTGTTTTTTGGCTAAGTCTTGTAACAAACTATACAAAGCTACTTTATGGTGAAAGTCTAAATGATTGGAAGGTTCATCTAGAATAATAATAGGGGTATCTTGGGCTAGTGCTCTTGCAATTAGCACCCTTTGCATTTGACCGTCGCTCAAAGCGTAAATACTCTTATCTACAAGATGAGTAATTTGTGTCTGCTCAATGGCTCTGTCAATGCATTGTTTATCTATTGGCTGCAGAGTGGTTTTCCAAGATAAATGTGGAGTTCTTCCTATTTTTACTAATTCGTATACACTAAGGTCCTCTCCAACTATAGATTCGGTTAATACAATACTAATGAGTTTAGAAATTTCTTTTTGATTGTATTTTTCAATTGCTATACCATTAATGAGAATGTTCCCTTTTAATTTAGTAAGGCTACCTGTAAGGGTTTTTATTAAAGTAGATTTTCCACTACCGTTAACCCCTAAAAGACTCGTTAGCTCTCCACTTTTAATGCAGATATTTATATTTTCTTGAATAGGATTTGGGTTTGCCGATTTTATTTTTTTATATCCAATTGCTACATCTTGGCAAGTAAGTGAAAAAAGGTCCATGTAATATAAATATAGTTTAAGAGGTAATATATAAAATGTAAATATAATAATAAAAGGATTTATGGATTTATTCGCATTTGAATCATTATTATTAAGCTAAATAAACCCTATATTTGTACAGTAAATAATTTATTATTAAAGATAATGAAACCAAACACACAACAATTAACTGAGTTAACAACCCAAGTAAGAAGGGATATTCTTAGAATGGTTCATGCAGTAAACTCTGGTCACCCTGGAGGATCACTAGGATGTGCGGAATTTTTAGTTGTATTATACCAAAATTTAATGCAAAGAAAACCAGAATTTAACATGGATGGTGATCAAGAAGACATTTTCTTTTTATCTAATGGTCATATTTCTCCTGTATTCTATAGCGTATTGGCTCGTAGTGGATATTTTCCAGTAAGTGAATTAGCTACTTTTAGAAAAATTAATACACGTTTACAAGGGCATCCTACTACGCATGACAACTTACCAGGAATTCGTATGGCTTCTGGTTCATTAGGACAAGGATTATCTGTTGCTCTTGGTGCTGCACAAGCTAAGAAATTAAATAAAGATAACCATTTAGTTTATGTTCTATTAGGTGATGGAGAATTACAAGAAGGACAAAACTGGGAAGCTATTATGTACGCATCTGCTAAAAAAGTAGATAACCTGATAGCTACTGTTGACTTGAATGGTAAACAAATTGATGGAACAACAGACAAAGTTTTAGATTTAGGTTCATTACAAGCTAAATTTGAAGCCTTTGGATGGGATGTAATCCATATTGAAAAAGGAAATGATATTGATTCAATTTTAAAAGGATATCAACAAGCGAAAGAAGCTACCGGAAAACAAAAACCAGTTTGTGTGTTATTGCATACTGAAATGGGTAACGGAGTTGACTTCATGATGGGGACACATGCTTGGCATGGTAAAGCACCTAATGATACTCAATTGGAGGAAGCTTTAAATCAAAACCCAGAAACATCTTTCGGGGACTACTAATTCTTTATAATCGAATCACACATGAAAAAATATACAAATACAGGAAGTAAAGATACTCGTTCAGGGTTTGGAGCTGGTTTAGCTGAGCTTGGACGTACCAATGAAAATGTTGTTGCTTTATGCGCAGATTTAATTGGTTCATTAAAAATGGATGAATTCATCAAAGAAAATCCAGAGCGTTTTTTCCAAATTGGAATTGCTGAAGCAAACATGATTGGAATTGCAGCTGGCTTAACTATTGGTGGAAAAATTCCTTTTACTGGAACTTTTGCTAACTTCTCTACTGGTAGAGTTTATGATCAAATTCGTCAATCTGTAGCATATTCAGAGAAAAACGTAAAAATCTGTGCATCTCACGCTGGCCTTACTTTAGGAGAGGATGGAGCAACTCACCAGATTCTTGAAGATATTGGATTGATGAAAATGTTACCAGGAATGACAGTAATCAATACTTGTGACTATAACCAAACCAAAGCAGCAACTCTTGCAATTGCAGAATTTGACGGACCGGTTTATCTTCGTTTTGGTCGACCAGTAGTTCCTAACTTTACACCAGCGGATCAAAAGTTCGAAATTGGAAAAGCGGTATTATTATCAGAAGGTACAGATGTAACTATTGTAGCAACTGGACATTTAGTTTGGGAAGCATTAGAAGCAGCACAAGAATTAGAACAAAAAGGTATTTCAGCTGAAGTAATTAATATACATACGATTAAACCTTTAGATGAAGAAGCTATCTTAAAATCTGTTGCTAAAACAGGATGTATTGTAACCGCTGAGGAGCATAACTTCCTTGGAGGATTAGGAGAAAGTGTTGCTAGAGTATTATCTTTAAACAACCCTTTACCTCAAGAATTTGTTGCTGTAGAAGATACTTTTGGTGAATCAGGTACTCCAGAGCAATTAATGGATAAGTATGGCTTAAATGCAGAGGCAATCGTTTCTAAAGCAGTAAAAGCTGTTTCACGTAAATAATAAGTTTTATTACTTCTTTATGTAGTAGTAAATTCATAATTTTAAAAAGGTTCTAGGTTGTAATCTAGAACCTTTTTTTGTCTTTTTTTAAAGGAGATACAGTTTTATAATTAAAGTTTGATTTAATGTTATAACTTTTTGTATCTATAAAAATAAGCCCAGTAAAGGATAGAAATAAAAAAGCCCTAGAAATTTATTCTAGGGCTTTTAAAGTCTATAAGCAAACGGCCTATCAGTGGCTTATTATTTTATTTAAACAAGAATTAGTTTCTTGGGTTATTAGGTTTCATGTCTAATTTTTCCCAAACCCATAGTCCTTCTTCGTTTATATATGGTCTACATTCTTTATCTAAATAAGTAGGTTTATCGCTACATAATTTTAGATTTGGATCATTGTATTTATAGTATTTTGATAATCCGTATTCATCATAGTAAATCAATTCCGTTCTAGTTGGTACCCCATCATCATCATCATCAAGGTTCAAAAAGTTTGGAGTGTCTTCATAACCAGATGTAGAATAAGAGAAATAGTCCTCTATGCTTAGTTTTGTTCCAATTTTGCTTGGTTCTACTTCATATTTAGAAAGGATTCCATCTAGGTCATGGTCTCTTTCTAAAGTATTTATTACGGTCATATCCACAATAGCAGATTCATACCCTTTTAACTTAGCACTATTACTTTGATTAAATAAGTATAGTCCCGAAGGAATAAAAGCAACAATTCTACCAGCTGAACCTTCTTCATAGGTTAAACCATCATTTCCTAGTTCTAGGTTTATAGCTGTTTTAGTGAACTGTAGTAGTTGTCTCTCTCCTGAAGTTAATTGAGGGGTAGAAAAACCACTTTGGTATTCAACAATAGTCTCAGGGAAAGAAGTGAATCTTCCTTTTAGAGGTTGAGTAACCGATTCATTTTTTAAATTGAATATGTTATTTCTTGTATAAACAGAATCAATTGGTTGTGGCTGAACTCCTTTTCCTTCATTTAAAACAAGGAAGTAAACCATGTATTTTGTTTCGTCTTCATTCTTAGTATACTCTAATCTAGTTACCTTATTTTCATATATACCATAATTTGGATTGTATACTTGAGAAGTAACTGTTTTAATAATGTACTTGTCATTAGTAAGTTGTACACTATCTAACCGAGGATCGTTTTTAATGGTTGGTTGTTGACGATAATTAGGACTTGTGATACTATCAAAAGAAATTGTTCCGTCTTGGTTTTCAATCATATAGTTGTTTGCAAGATACTCTGCAATACTAGCCTTATTCTCTTTGTAAACTTCTTCAGGTTCTCGTATAATGACTTCTTCTCCTTTAGGACCTCCATCATCACTTTTGCAATTTGTAAGCAGTAAAGTTGTACAGATTAGACTTAAAGCTGCAAATATTCTATTCATTTTTGATTCAATTTAGTAGTGCAAGATACAATTTTACTTTATTTTTGTGTACTTTGTTTATAAAAAATAATATTAAATTATGCGTATTGATAAATTCTTGTGGTGTATTCGTTATTATAAGACCAGAAATATAGCTACAGAAGCTTGTAAAAAGGGGCATGTAACAGTCAATGGTCAGCAAGCTAAAGCTTCTCGTGAAGTTTATGCAACCGATAAAATTACCTTACGTAAAGATCAAATTGTTTATCAATTGACTGTCTTGGATGTTCCGCAAAATAGAGTAGGGGCTAAATTGGTGGATGTATATAGAAAAGATACTACTCCTGAGGAGGCATTCAAACACATTGAAATGCTAAATTTAGCTAAGAGTCATTATCGAGCAAATGGTACAGGAAGACCTACTAAGAAGGATCTTAGAGAGATTAATGATTTTTTAAATTACGATGAAGAAACAGAGATGGAGGATGAGCAAGACAAACAATAATGTTACTTTATATTGGCAAAATCGCTATGAGCAAAATAATTCCCCTTGGAATGCTCAAAAAGTAACTACTCCAATCAAGGAGTATATCGATCAATTGTCCGATCAAAGTATTAGGATTCTGATTCCAGGTGTTGGTCATGGACATGAATTGCACTACCTGTATAAAAGAGGATTTAACCATATTAAAGGATTAGATCTAACTGGTATTGCAGCACAATCTACCTTTGAAGTTCATAAAGATTTTCCAATAGACAAAGTAGTAATAGGAGATTTTTTTACTCATAAAGGAAAGTATGACTTAATTTTGGAGCAAACTTTTTTTTGCGCTATTCCAAGGGAACAAAGAATTCAGTATGTAGAGAAGATGAAAGAATTACTTACAGAGAATGGAAAATTGGTAGGAGTGCTTTTTGATACGGAGTTTGACCAGCAAAGCCCACCTTTTGGAGGAGGTTACCAAGAGTATTTTGATTTGTTTAATTCCAAAATGAACATTAAAACCATGGAAAGAGCTTATAACTCCATTCCACCTCGAGCTAATAGAGAATTATTCATTATTATAGAAAATAAATAACATGACGAAAAATATTATTTTAACCAAAGAGCAGATTGATTTTAAAATCAAAAGAATTGCTTATCAAATATATGAGACTTTTGTAGATGAGCAGCAAATTGTAATTGCTGGTATTGCAAATAGTGGATATACTCTAGCGGGTAAGATCGCTGAACAGCTTGTTCAAATCTCTGACATTAAAGTAGAGTTATGTGAGGTGAAGATTGACAAACAAAATCCTATCCGTCCTATTGAAACTTCGTTAGAGAGTAAAGACTACCAGAGTAAGGCTATTGTATTAGTAGATGATGTTTTAAATTCTGGGGCAACATTAATTTATGGAGTACGTCACTTTTTAGATGTGCCTATTAAAAAGTTAAAGACAGCTGTACTAGTGGATAGAAACCATAAAAAATATCCCGTTAAAGCGGACTTTAAAGGGATATCTTTATCTACATCTTTATTCGAGCATATTCAAGTTGTTTTTGAAGGTGACCAGCAGTATGCTTATTTAAGTTAATAAAGCTAGTTCTGCAGCTTGTTCTACTACTTGGTCGATTGATTTATCATCAATGGATAGTACGTGCTTTGCTTTATGGTAGAAGTAGCTTCTGTCAAATAAGTGTTTAGCAATATAAGTTTCAAGTGTATCGTCCATTTCTTGATTTAAAAGTGGACGATGCTCTTTTGCTTTTTCTAATCTAGATGCTAAAGTTGATATAGATCCTTTTAGGTAAATAGAAGTGATTTGATCTAGTTGTAGGGCTAAATGATTATTAGCATAACATGGAGTACCACCTCCTAGACTTAATACAAAAGGAGTATTTTGCTCTAATAAGCTATGAAGAATTTCATGTTCTTTCTTTCTAAAATAGATTTCCCCGTGTTCTTTAAAGATATCTGATACACTTTTTCCCAGCTGTTTTTCAATTTGTTGATCTAAATCGATAAAAGGCAAGTGAAGTAGTTGTGCTAGTTTTTGCCCAATAGTGGATTTACCGGAGCCCATATACCCAAGTAGGATAATTTTTTTCATAAAATAATGTATTGTTATATAGTGAGTTAGATTATGTGTTGAAATTTATTGCAAAAATAAAACAAATTTGTCGTGGTTTTCTAAAAAAACGTCCTATATTTGCACCCGCAATTAGGAATTGAAATAAAGACTCGATAGCTCAGTTGGTAGAGCACAACACTTTTAATGTTGGGGTCCTGGGTTCGAGCCCCAGTCGGGTCACAAAATCCTTTTTAAACAAAGGTTATTCTTTTTAAAAAGAATAAGTTTGCACAAACAAACTTTAAAAAAATTGTGAAGACTCGATAGCTCAGTTGGTAGAGCACAACACTTTTAATGTTGGGGTCCTGGGTTCGAGCCCCAGTCGGGTCACAAAATCCTTTTTAAACAAAGGTTATTCTTTTAAAGAATAAGTTTGCACAAACAAACTTTAAAAAAATTGTGAAGACTCGATAGCTCAGTTGGTAGAGCACAACACTTTTAATGTTGGGGTCCTGGGTTCGAGCCCCAGTCGGGTCACAAAATCCTTTTTAAACAAAGGTTATTCTTTTAAAGAATAAGTTTGCACAAACAAACTTTAAAAAAATTGTGAAGACTCGATAGCTCAGTTGGTAGAGCACAACACTTTTAATGTTGGGGTCCTGGGTTCGAGCCCCAGTCGGGTCACAAAATCCTTTTTAAACAAAGGTTATTCTTTTGAAGAATAAGTTTGCACAAACAAACTTTAAAAAAATTGTAAAGACTCGATAGCTCAGTTGGTAGAGCACAACACTTTTAATGTTGGGGTCCTGGGTTCGAGCCCCAGTCGGGTCACAGTTTAGGACAAGGGATCAAGTGCAAAAGTTGGGGACTACGCAAAAAGTTGCGTTAATCTAAATAAGAAAAAAGCTTTATCTCTAACACCTCTATACATCGTTCTGAAGTGTTTTATTTTAGCATTGAAGGATTCCGCAG